>JAIPJH010000006.1 GCA_021734245.1 Candidatus Cloacimonadota bacterium
CGAAAAATGGATTACTGGTAAAAAGTATTTTATAATGGACGAGTATTATGAATCAAAGAAAGAAAATAACAAATAACTAATCAAGAAAATTGCGTGAAATCCAATATGAGGAATTTACACACAAATTTGGACTTGACTTATAAGATTATTCAATGCACTATTACTAATATCCTTGTTAAGTGCAATAACATCTTGCAGTAATTCAGTTGAAAGTGAAGATCAAGGTATTGATCCATTCAGTAATGGCGGAAATGAAAGAAACATGATAGTAACTATCAGCGATATGCATCTTGGGGCAGATCTTGCTTATGCCGAGTGTAAAAATAACCTTGAAGCTTTAGAGAATTTACTATTAAAAATAAAGGTATCACCAAATATTAAAGAACTAGTTATTGCTGGAGATTTACTTGATGAATGGTTTGTACCAGCTACAATTGATACTTATCAAGGAAACGATCAAGCAGATTTTGTACAACGCATAGCGGCAACCAATCAAGGTGTAATTGACGCCTTTAACGACATAATTAATGAAGGGGAAATTTTAGTAACTTATGTACCGGGAAACCACGATTTAACAGTAACTGAAGCAAGTGTTGAACTAATTCTTCCAGGTATAAATCAAGAACGCGATCCTGAACTTGGACTAGGAACTTACTCTCCAATCGGCTATCCTGAAATTGCAATTGAACATGGACATCGCTACAACTTCTTTTGTGCCCCCGATCCTTTCTCAAATCAAGATATCGCTCCGGGGACAATATCACCGCCAGGATACTTTTTTACAAGAATAGGCGCTCTTCATGCGTCGCAAGGTTATCCGGCTGTAGCAGGAGATATTTTGTCGGTTGTTACTCCAAATGAATCTGGTGGTGAAAGCCAGGATCTTTTATTTGCATATTGGGAAATCTGGGAATGGGCTATTAAATATCTTAAGATAAATAACACATTTGATGAAAATATAATTGTAACAAATTTTGATGGTTTTACCGACACCTACTCCGTCAATGATCTCGTACCTTACCAAACTACTCCGGGCGGAGAAATTGATGTAGTGTTATATAGAGGCATTCAGGACACATGGGATCAAAGGCAAACACATAACCATGTTACTGTTCCTATTCCTACAGATCGTGCTATTGCCAACTCAGCATCTGAAAGTGAACTGAGTGAACAAGCTAAGATACAGTATTTTGAAAATCCTAATTCTGATGTGAGAATTGTTGTTTTTGGACATACACATGTTGCAGACATGGAAGTTTCCTTAGATCATAATGGGCAAAAGGCGATTTATGTTAACTCTGGTACCTGGATTGATCATAATCCATCATCTTCCACAAAAATGGAATTTGTCGTAATAACTCCACAGAGTGATGATGAGAATTCCCAGACTTATGTAAAACTTTACAATTTTAATAATGAAGAAGCTCATCTAATGGCTGTTGACTCATTGCGTTTTTAAAATGAAATATGGGACGAAAATGCTTTAAGAATTTACTTTCAAACTCCTAAATCCAACCGATAACATAGGCTATATGCCAATAAAGAAAATTCTTAAATTTGACTATCACCGTGGCAGAGCCAAGGTGTATTTCGCTAAATTTATTTCAGCAAGCTGAAAATCGAATTTTCATTATTTACCCCTCTGCCTTCGGCATCTCCCCTCAAACAGAGGAGAAATTTCGGAAAACCCCGACGCAAGCGTCGAGGTTTTCTATTGATTAAAACGGCACATAGCCTTGACCGTTAACCGTCAACCCTTCTTAACTTGATCAAGCCAGTGATATATTCCCATTTTAACTCCCGTCTACTGATTCCTTCACGAATCATGATTTTCACAAACATTCGCGATTTCTTTTTTCTTGCCCGTTAAAGCGAATTTCATTCTCTTGTTTTGAAGTGAGAAAAGGAAAAATGAAACATCCATATTTGAGACAAACACACAAGCGGATGATTAAAAAATCAACCCTCTCACTCTCCCTTCACCAGCCTTCGTATGAATTTGGCAAGGCAGGCAGGGGGAAGTGAAAGAAAAAGTAAAAGAAAAATGAAAGAAAAGAATAGCTTTATAACAGTTCTAAATCGAAGAAATTCTCCCCTGTCAAGGGGAGATACGGCTTTAGCCGGAAATGGGTTTCAATCATATGAAACATCCATATTTGAGACAAACACACAGCAGCATGATTAAAACATTAACCCCCTCAGTCCCCCTTTTCAGGGGGAAGTGAAAGAAAAAGTGAAAGAAAAATGAAAGAAAAGAATAGCTTTATAACAGTTCTAAATCGAATAAATTCTCCCCTGTCAAGGGGAGATACGGCTTTAGCCGAGAGGGGTTTCAATCATATGAAAATATTAAATTTGTTAGAACAAGCTAAAAATAGTTTGAAACAGGCCGGCAGCACCAATCCCAAACTGGATGCTGAACTCATTATTTCTCATTTCACAGGAATCAATCGGCTGGAATTGAATCTTCATGCTGATGATGAAGTTTCTGAAGAAAGTCAAATTAAAATAAAAAAAGCAATTCAAAGAAGAATAGATCACGAACCGATCCAGTACATTTTAGGTGAAACTGAATTTTATGGATTACAAATCAAAGTAAATCCATCCGTGCTGATCCCCCGCCCCGAAACCGAACTGCTGGTAGAAAAAATCATCGATGAAAATCCTGCTGAAAAGTCAATATTGGAAATCGGCAGCGGCAGTGGTTGTATCGCCATTACCCTCAAAAAACTACTGCCGGATTCCAGCGTTACAGCTACTGATATTTCGGGAAAAGCTCTAAAAACAACTCAAGAAAATGCCGAAACAAATCAGACAGAAATAGATTTTATCCAATCCGATCTATTTGATAATATTTCAGGAAGATTTGATCTGATCGTTTCAAATCCGCCCTACATTCCAAAAGATGAATACAAAAAGCTTTCTACCGAAATCAAAAAATTCGAACCGGAAAGTGCACTGCTGGCAAATGAGGATGGAATTTATTTTTATCGGCAAATCTTGGAAAAAGCGAAGCAATTCCTGAATAATAATGGAAAAATTTATTTCGAGATCGGTTATGATCAGGCAGAGAGGATCAGAGAAATAGCTCTGCGAAACGGTTTTACTGGAATCGAAGTCTTTCAGGATTTGAACGGATTCGATCGGATGATGCGGATTGAATAGAAAATATTGCTTGCAGGATAATCAACTTGGTTTAATTTTTGTCTCATAGATAAATTATTAATAAATTTAGATAAGGAAAATTAAACCAAAGATGGTTTATTTTGATGAATTAAAATAAAGGATTAGTTGATCAATTATGGGAAAAATAAACCGATTATTACAAGATTGGCCAAAAGGAACTATCTATACATCTGCCTATCTAAAAAGTCTTGGTTTCAGTGATGCCTTGATATATCAGTATAAACAAAGTAACTGGATAGAAAGCCTCGGAAGAGGGGCTTTCAAACAAAAAGAAGACGAAGTAGATTGGCTGGGTGGTATTTACACCTTGCAAACTCAGAATCATTCGGATATTCATCCTGCCGGAAAATCCGCCTTGCAGCTTCTTGGAAAGACACATTATCTGCCATTTCGTTTTCACAACATTTATATGTATAGTTCGCAGGAAGATAGATTGCCTGCGTGGTTTTTCAAACTGCAAGATGCTGATAAATGTATCTTTCGCCCTACTAATCTATTCTCAAACTTCCTTGAAAGTTATTTTGTGAATTATCAGCATAAAAGTTTTTCAATAAAAATAGCTTCTTCCGAATTGGCTTCATTCGAGATGTTGCATAACATCCCTCAAAATCAGAGTTTCGATGAAGCATACAAAATATTTGAAAATCTTACAACACTTCGAGCTGATTTGGTTCAGTTATTGTTGGAAAGCTGTAACTCAATAAAGGTGAAGAGATTATTCTTATATTTTGCCGAAGAATTCGAACAACATTGGTTCAAAAAACTAAAATTAAAAAATATCTATCTTGGACATGGAAAACGGGTTATAGATAAGAATGGTAAACTTAACAAAAAATATCTGATAACGGTTCCAGAATTGGATAGGAATGATGAAATCCCTGTATTTTAATCAGGCAAATCTATTGTTGGAATTAGTGCCGTTTTTGAACAATGAAAAAGATTTTGCTCTGAAAGGCGGATCAGCAATTAACTATTTTGTAAGGGATTACCCACGTCTTTCTGTAGATATTGATTTAACCTATCTGCCTGTAAAAAATCGCCTTCAAACATTATCTGAAATTTCTTCTATGCTGGAAAGATTTAGCAGTTATACAAGAGAAAAAATAGGTAATATAAGGATTATTGAGAAGAGATTAAAAAGAGAAAAATTCATCCTTTCTTTTAAGAAATTGAAGCCAAAATGGGATTTGCTGGAATTTGATCATATCAAGAATCTGCCGGCAATCAGGTGGAAATTATACAATCTTTCCCAGATGGAAATAGCAAAACATAAAATTGCACTTGATAAATTAGCAAATCATTTAGAAGTGGGATTAAAAGGAATTTAGTTATGGATAAATTTATTATTAATGGTGGAAAGACACTTTCAGGCTCGGTACAGATCAGCGGAGCCAAAAATGCCATCCTGCCGATAATGGCAGCGAGCTTGCTGGCCAAAGGAAAATCGGTTCTGCATAATGTTCCGCATCTGAACGACATCAAAATGATGGCACATGTGATGCGAGTGATCGGAGCACGTATCGATTTTGAAGACAATACCATGGAGATTGATGCCACGCATGCCAGCTTCTGCGAAGCTCCTTATGAACTGGTCAGTAAAATGCGCGCTTCAATTTATGTGATGGGGCCGCTTCTGGCTCGTTTTGGAACAGCAAAAGTTTCCTTTCCCGGCGGTTGTGCGATTGGCACGCGTCCGGTAGATCTGCATTTGATGGCAATGGAAGCTTTGAAGGCGGAAATAACCATTGAACATGGTTACATTTTTGCCAGAACCAAAAAGCTGAAAGGTGGACATATCACCTTCCCAAAAGTGAGTGTGGGTGCGACTGCCAATGCTTTGATGGCTACAGTAATGGCAAAAGGTGAAACCAATATTTACAACGCTGCGATCGAGCCGGAAATTGGTAGTTTGATCGATTTTCTGAATTTGATGGGAGCGAACATCAAAGGCAAAAATACCGATCATTTACAGGTAACAGGAGTAAAAGAACTGCATCCTGCAGAAATGGAAATGATCCCGGATCGCATCGAAGCAGGTACTTTTGTCATCGCTGGGGCAATAACCAAAAGCCCAATCACTATTGAAAATTGCATTCCCGATCATATTCAGATATTATTGGAAAAATTAAAAGAAACCGGCTGCAACTTTGAAATTAATGATAATTCGATCAAAGTTATTCCTGCCGAAAATATCTTACCAACAGATATACAAACTCAACCTTATCCGCTCTTCCCCACAGATCTTCAGGCTCAGTTTCTGGCTTTGATGACTCTGGCAAACGGAACCAGTATCATCGAAGACACGATTTTCCCAGATCGATTTATGCATGTGGCAGAATTGAATCGTTTGGATGCTGATATTATAATGAATAAAAATGTAGCTACGATTAACGGAGTGAAATCTTTAAGCGGAGCAGAAGTGATGGCGACCGATCTCCGCGCCAGTGCTGCTCTGGTTTTAGCAGGTTTGGCAGCATCAGGGCAAACCACCATTTCCCGCATCTATCACATCGATCGTGGGTATGAACGCATTGAAGAAAAACTGAAAAAAATGGGTGCAGACATTAAAAGGAAAAAAGGATGATTTATGTCAGATTATGAAGAATTCCAAAAGGAAGTTCAGCAAAATGAAAAGGAAAACGAAAAATTATTAGCTGAATTTGAAGGTTATTTAAGAAAAAAGGGACTTAAACCTAAGACTATACATAATCATAGGTTGAATGTTGATTTTTACATTAATGATTATTTGAATTATTATGATTCATTCAAAGCAGTTGAAGGTACCCAATTTATAAGCGGTTTTTTGGGTGATTGGTTTATTCGAAAAGCTCTTTGGTCCAGTAAAGCTTTTATAAAAAGTTCTGCAGCAAGCATTAAGAAATTTTATACTTTTATGTATGAAAAAAAACTTATTTCAAAAGACGATCTCGATGATTTAAAAATGGAAATAAAAGAAATGCTTCCTGATTGGTTAGAAGCCATGGAAAACTATGAAAACAGCATTGAAGATTGGTAGAATTTCTTAGTTTTGTTAGTTGTTAAGGAAAAATAATGAAAATTGCCGTTGCCATGAGTGGTGGAGTGGACAGTTCAGTAGCTGCTGCACTTTTGCAGAAACAAGGACATGAAGTTTTCGGTGTAACGATGCACCATTTTGACAATTCAGCTTATGGTTTTGATGTTGATGAAGGAATCGATCAGGCAATTTTGGATGCGGCAAAAGTTTGTGAAAAATTGCAGATTCCGCATCATGTTCTGGATATTCAAACTGAATTTCATAATATAGTAGAAAATCATTTCATAAATGAATATAAAGCAGGAAGAACTCCAAATCCCTGCACGCTTTGCAATCCCACTATCAAATGGGGAGTTTTTCACGATCAGGTTTTGGCTTTGGGAGCAGAAAAAGTGGCAACCGGACATTATGTGAAATTGATCGATGAAAAGGGAACCTTCCAAATTCACAAAGCGGAAGATTCCCACAAAGATCAATCCTATTATCTCTGGGCGTTGAATCAGAAGCAGCTTTCCAAAACCCTCTTCCCCATTTCTGAGCTAACAAAACCGGAAGTGCGCAAGATCGCAAAAGAAATGCTTCTGCCGGTTCATGAAAAAACCGACAGCCAGGAAATCTGCTTTATCAAAGGCCATTATGAAGATTATCTAAAAAAACATCTCGAATTTAAATCAGGCAACATAGTTTTGCAAAATGGAGAAATAATTGGAAAACACCGTGGATTACCACTTTACACAATCGGTCAGCGTAAAGGCTTGAACACTCCCTGGAAATCCGCCCTTTTTGTTTTAAAGTTGGATGTTGAGAAAAATGAACTCGTAGTTACAGATGATCCTGATGATCTGCTGGTTTCTGAATTTCGAATCAATAAAGTGAACTGGATCGATAAAATTCCCGAAGAGAAAGATGGAATTTCTGTTCAAATCCGCTACAATAGCAAACCTGTCCCCATCAAGAAATTAGAATGTTGTGAAACAAGTTTGAAAGTTATCCTTGAAAATCCGGTAAGAGCGGTAACGCCTGGTCAATCAGCTGTTTTTTATGAAACAGATCATCTGCTGGGCGGCGGAGTGATTTTATGAGAATCATTGCGAAAGAAATATTTTGCTCCCCTTCGTAAGGGGAGATTAAGAGGGGTTTTGTCAGATATTTAAATTTGATTATCAAAATCAAACCCCCTCCCAAAGGGGAACTTCGAGGATTAATTATATGAAAAATAGCTTAATATTTTTAGTATTAGCGTTGATCTCCAACTTGGTTGCACAAGAACCTGAATGGGTAAATGCCTTCATAGCAGGAAGAGCAATAGAAAATGCTCAAGAATATTATTTTGGAATTGGAATTGGAAATAGTTTTAAAGAATCTGATGATGATGCAAGATGTGAGTTTGCCAAGAATGTCGAGATCAAAATAGCTGAATCTATCCTGAATAAAAGAACAGAAATCAACTCGCAAGCTTCTGAAGAATTCAGTATGACCAGCGAAATTACAACTGATATGATATTGCGGGGAGTTTTTATAACAGAACGATATTACGATGAAAATGAAGATGAATATTTCAGTTTGATCTGCATAGTAAAAGAAGATTTTTTTGACCTTATTCAAAATGAGATCGAATTGGAAAAGCAGAGAAAAGCTGAAATCCTGGCTCAAACTCAAGAGATGAATCAACTGGATGAGCAGCTGAAATCGGAAGAATTAAAAAAGGATCAGACTGAATTAGATTATAAGAAGAAAAAACTTCAGCTCAAAAAAGAAAAAGAAGATATCGAATACGGTATTTACGAAGATTTCTTGTGCATGCAGCCACCAAGACGCATCATCAGCATCGAAACTGCCTGCATTTCCAAAAAGCTTTTTTCAACCGACTTTAAGCTAAGAATTGCACCTTACAAAGCTGATAAAATTGATTTCTCATTGAGATTGGGAATTGCGGAATTTATCGTACGAAATTATTGGCAAAATGAGGAGTTCAACACCTATAATTCAAGCATTAGACTGCAGCTTCTTCCCCATGCAGGAAGAATTGTTCGCTACAGTATTAGTGCTGGAATGGAAAGCGAAGATATTCCAAATGAAATTGGTAATAAAAATTTTAAGGAAATGAATTTTTCACCTCGAATCACGGGAACTATATGCTTACCTATGTATTACTCTTTTGTTTCCTGTTTCGTCAGCAATTCTGAAGCTGTAATTGCAGAGCAGTTATATTTTCCCTGGGATGTATTTGGAGAAATGCTAAGTTTTACTGCAGAATTGAAATATGTCTGGAATGAAGATAGTCGAAACAAATTTGGTGATGAATTTCTTTTTCAACCGGGAATTCATTTCCAACCTACCAAAACGTTAGGTGCGACTTTTAGTTACGAGGAAAATCAGAAGTTCATTTTTACTTTTGAATGGAGTATATAAAAAAACGAACAAGACTAACAAAAATAATCTTTTTTATCTGTTCGATTGATTTATTTGTTAGTTGTTTAAGCTCCCCTTCGTAAGGGGAGAAGAAGACGAAGTCGAAGTCGAAGAGGGGTTTTGTCAGATAAATAATTTTGATTATTAAACCTCTTCCCCTTCTAAAGGGAGACTGAATAAAAAAAAGATTTAGGAGAAATAAAATTGAAAAAACAGAAAATCCATCTTATCGTGGGAGCCAGGCCGAACTTTATGAAGATGGCACCGCTCTATAAAGAGTTTGCCAAATTTCCGGAAGAATTTGAATTGAAGCTGATCCACACCGGACAGCATTATGATGAACGCATGAGTAAGTTTTTCTTTGATGATCTGCAAATGCCAAAACCAGATGAATATCTAGAAGTCGGCAGCGGAACACATGGTCAGCAAACTGCCAGAATTATGGAGCGCTATGAAAAAGTTCTGCTGAAAGAAAAACCTGATCTGGTTATAGTTGCCGGCGATGTGAACAGCACTTCTGCCTGCGCTATCGATGCCGTAAAATTGCACATTCCGGTTGCACATCTGGAAGCAGGACTGCGCAGTTTTGCCCGAACCATGCCGGAAGAGATTAATCGAATTTTAACCGATGCAATCTCCGATTATCTTCTCACACCTTCTACCGACGGAGACGAAAATCTACTAAATGAAGGCGTTCCCAAAGAAAAAATTCATTTCGTTGGAAATATCATGATCGATTCGCTGATACAATACAAAGATAAGGCAAAACAATCTGATATCCTAAAAAAAATCGCAATCAAAGAAAAAGAATATGCTCTGATCACTCTGCACCGGCCTTCCAATGTAGATAGCGAAAAAGGATTGCTTACAATCTTGAATGCTTTCGAAGAAATTTCCAAATCGATCAAACTTGTTTTTCCAATCCATCCCAGAACCAGAAAGCAGATCTCAGAATTTGATTTGGAAGAAAAAGTAGAGAAAATGACTAATCTTATTTTAACAGATCCAGTTGGGTATTACGATTTTTTGAAATTGCAGATGGAAGCAAAATTCATTCTTACCGATTCCGGCGGAATACAGGAAGAATCGACCTATTTTGGAGTTCCCTGCCTTACTTTGCGACCAAATACAGAAAGACCGATAACTATCTGGGAAGGAACCAACAAACTTGTAAAACTGGAAACCGACGACATCATAAAAGAAGCGAAAGAAATTTTGAATGGCAATATAAAAAATGGTAAAATTCCCAAATACTGGGATGGCAAAACTGCAGAAAGGATCGTTAAGATATTTAGGAAATAACCTTGCGGATGGTTGAAAACCTCCGCAATGGTTAAAAGAAAATTATGAAAGAAATTACACACCCCACAGCTGAAGCCGCACCCCTCTTATAGAGGAGAAATGGATTTTTTACCAGTAGCATCAGATTTTATTTCAGATAAAGAGATTCAATCGATTATTGAACTCAATGCCAATTATTTTAAGAAATTGGCTTGTCAGCAGATATCAATTGATTCGATTCAAGATTTTGAACTTCTCTATTACTTTGTTGTTACCGGTGGAACCGAACAGCAGATCCTTGATATACATCAACAGCGTTTAAGAAAGCATCCAAATGAAAAAGTTGTCTTGCTGGCTCACGCTACCCACAATTCTCTTCCTGCGGCTTTGGAAGTATTGGCAAGATTGCAGCAGGAAAATATTGAAGGAAAAATTATTTATCTTCCCGCAGTAGAATTTGAAACTACATCTCCAAAATCTCCGAGCATTCAATATTTTTCGCAAAAAGATATTTTATCCGATAAACGAATCGGATTGATCGGTAAACCTTCTGATTGGCTGGTGGCAAGCAGTCCGAGGATTGCAACTGTGAAAGAAGCATTTGGTGCTGAAGTAATCGAGATCAAATTGGACGAATTGAAAGATTTATTTAAAGCAATCCCAAATTCTGAAATTTCTGTAATAAAAACAGAATTTATCTCTAAGGCGAAATCAATTCTTGAACCTTCCCAATCTGAAATAGACGATAACATTCGAGTTTATTTAACGATGAAAAAGTTGATTTCCAAGTACAATCTTGATGCCGTAACAATTCGTTGTTTCGATCTGGTTCTCGACCTGAAAACTACCGGCTGTTTTGCACTTTCCCGCTTAAATGACGAAAGAATAATTGCTGGGTGCGAAGGCGATCTGGTCAGCACTCTCGGAATGATGTGGGCTTATGAAAAAGCCGGTAATCTCCCCTGGATGGCAAATCCAGCTCAAATTGACATGAAAGATAATTCATTGATTCTGGCACATTGCACAGTTCCCTGCAGTCTGGTTTCCAATTTCAAAATCCGTTCACATTTTGAATCGGGAATCGGTGTGGGAATTCAGGGAGAATTTCCTTTGCAGGAAATTGAGATTTTCCGATTGGGTGGCAAAGAACTTAATAAATTCTGGCAGGTAAAAGGAAAGATAATCCAAACCGGAAATGATGATAATTTGTGTAGAACGCAGATAAAAGTGAAACTGGATGATGAATATTCTGTTCAGGATTTATTAACACAGCCGTTGGGAAATCATTTGGTGATTTGTTCAACACAGAGACGCTGAGACACAGAAATCAAAGAGCAAACAATTCTGTTGAAGAAAACGATCAGCCTGATCGCTGATCTTTCAGTTTTAATCTTCTTTATTCGTTGTTAGTTTTTCTAAAAACAAAAAACCTCCCGATTACTCAGGAGGTTTTCTTAATGAATTATTTTAAATTAAATCTTTGAACTTTTCAACGATCTTATCTTTACTGGCCAAACCGATGATCTGTCCTTCCACATTTCCAGCTTTGAAGATGAGCAAAGTAGGAATCGACATAATGGAAAACTGGTTAGCTACATTTGGGCTTGAATCGATATTGATCTTGCAAACTTTAAGTTTGCCATCATATTCTGTTGCAATATCTTCCACCGTTGGAGATAACGCTTTACACGGTCCACACCAGGGTGCCCAAAAATCTACTAAAACTGGAAGATCATTTTGCAGAACTTCCTGTTCAAAATTGTCTTGATTAACTTCGATCAAACCCATTTTTCCTCCTCGGTTTTATTCGATTACAGCCAAGATGTCGCTGCGAGAAATTATTTTAATTTTCTTTCCTTCCAGATCGAACTCGTCTCCACCATATTTGGCAAAGATCACTTTATCACCAACTTTTACCAATTCCTGCAGTTCTTCGTCAGTACCAACTGCAATGATCTCAGCAATTTGTGGTTTTTCTTTGGCTGTATCGGGAATGATGATTCCACCAACGTTTTTCTCAGCCAATTCTTCTTTCATCTCGATCACAACTCGGTCATCAAGTGGTTTTAATTTCATATTTTCCTCCAAAAATAAATTTTTTCTTTTCTAAATTTCACTAAAATACACTAAATAATTTTCATTTTTTAGCAAACACTTTTTTAGAGTGCCAGGTTTTTTGGTCAAGAAAAATTTACTTACTTATTTTTTTGTTTTAGATTGCAGAAAGGAAACCAGGTTTTCTGCTGAAATATCCTGCTGTTCACCGCTTTGCATATTTTTTACAACTACGATATTTTTTTTGATCTCATCTTCTCCAATAATGATCGTAAATCTGGCATTTTCCTTATCGGCAGCTTTCATCTGTGCTTTCAAAGATTCCTTATCAGGATTGTATTCAGCTTTGATATTATTAGTTCGTAAATTCAGAAGCATATCGGCAGCTTTGTTTTTCGCTTCATCGCCAATTAAAACCAGGAAAACATCAGGTTTCGGAAGTTCTCCGAAAAATACCTTTTCAGTTTCCATCGATAAAATTAGACGTTCAAAACCACCTGCAAAACCTATACCAGGCGTTTCTCTGCCACCAAACTGTCGTACCAATCCGTTGTATCTTCCACCGCCGATCAAAGCGTTTTGTGCTCCCAGATTATTATCCAGGAATTCAAAAGCTGTTTTGTTGTAATAATCCAAACCGCGCACGATTTTGGGGTTCACTTTAAATGGAATTTTCATTTGATTCAAATATTTTTTTACTTCTTCAAAATGCGTTTTACATTCTTCATCCAGATATTCAAACATATCAGGAGCATCCGTTGCTATTTCTTTGCATGTTGGCACTTTGCAATCCAGCAATCTTTTTGGATTCTTATCTATTCTTGTTTTACAATCTGAACAAAGTTTATCGAGATTTGGTGTAAAGTATTCCACAAGTGCTTTATCGTAATCTTTACTGCAATTTTCACAGCCGATGCTGTTGATTTCCAATTCAAAATTCTTGAGTTCAAGATTTGAAAGGAATTTATAGCCAAAAGCAATCACTTCCGCATCGATAAATGGATTGTCGCTGCCGATATTTTCGATACCGTATTGATAAAATTGTCGATAACGTCCTTTCTGCGGACGATCGTATCTGAACATTGGCCCCATATAATAGAGTTTGGAATTTCCACCGGTCATTCCGAGATTATTTTCTACAAAGGAACGAACTACAGAAGCGGTTCCTTCCGGGCGTAAAGCAAAATTCCTGCCTTTTTTATCCTGAAAACGATACATCTCTTTCTGAACGATATCGGAACTGTCACCCACACTGCGTTCAAAAACATCCGTCTGTTCAAAAATCGGTGTAACAATTTCCTGAAAATTGAATTGTTCAGCTGTTTCTCGAAAAATTTTTTTGATGTACTGCCACTTATAACTTTCGTTTGGTAATATGTCGTAAGTTCCACGTGGTACTTTGTACTTTTTTGCCATTTCCTAATTCCTAATTCTTAATTGAAAATTTCAAATTTTTAAAAAAAGTGTGCACCTGCATTCGATACCTATTCCATAACAAGAGATAACAGCCAGCTCAAACCAAGTAGACCAACGGCACATTGCAAGATCTGCTTATTGCTGCTTCCTTCCAGACCTGACAAGGTTCACAGTTTACAATTGCGTCGGGCTTGATTCTCAACACCGCTTATTATTCTTGAAACGGAAATCAGTATTCTCCTGCAGGAATTCAGCCCCGCTATAGCGGATTGCGGGTTACAAGGCACCGCTGACTCCCCACCTAGCACACATTATTTATATCACTTATTATTGTTTGAAATGCATAGTTTTAAAGCATAGTTTTTGTGTCAAGTTCGGTTTGTTGGGCAATTATATTTGAAATCACTGAATAAAATCTGTCAAAATCCTTTAAAGTTTGAATTGTAAGAATTTCATTTCGCATAGATTAAAATAAAGTAAAAAAATTGAACTTTATTCAATTCAATTATTATATAAATTATTGAACAAGGAATTTTGAAAACTTTGATACCAAACAGAAATAACGAATTTTACATATGTATAATATTTCTTGACTGATAATAATTTAATTAAAAAATAAATTAAAATTAAAAAAACTTCTTGACCTAACTTCCTAAATTGGAGTTTTTTACCTATTGGATAATGTGAAATACAGCAAGATTCTCATAACTATGCATTATAACTATTCAAAATCCACTTTTTAGAATTATTTTTTTGGTAATTTTTGTTTTTTTTAAATGTACGTGCGCATGCATGTGATTAATAATGTGTTTAATGATAATTTAATAAAATTTTTCTTAGGAGGAAAAATGAAATTTATTTTAACTTTTTTTGTTGTATTTTTTATATTTGCAGGATTATGTGCGCAAACTTATGTTCCAGATGCAAATTTTAGAGAGGCAATAAATGATGAACTTGGGCAACCAGTTGGTTACGATCCAACAATTGCAGACTTGAACAGCTTAACAGGCCTATTAGATGTTGGTGATGAAGGAATTTTATCTATTGAAGGTGCACAATATCTTACTGGGATTGACAGACTTTATATTGATGATAATCAGATATCCAATTTATCACCAGTTGCTGGGCTAACGAACTTGGAAAGACTTTTTGCTGATGGAAACCAGATCGTTGATATCTCTCCTGTAGCAAACCTAACCGCTCTCGTTCAACTAAAACTTGATGGAAATCTTATAGTAGATATCTCCGCTGTTTCTGGTTTAACTGATCTTTATTATCTCGATCTTGGTGAAAATCAAATCGAAGATATATCACCTCTATCCACATTAACTACCACTTCCTGGATATATCTGGATAACAATCAGATCTCTTCTATTTCAGCTTTGGAAGGATTAGTAGAATTAGATAGACTGTATTTACATAATAATAAGATTACTGAAATCTATCATTTAGTTCAGAATGCTGGTTTGGAATCGGGAGATTTGATCTATCTGGAAAGAAATGGAGTTAGTAATCCACTGTCTGTAGAAGCACTTGCTGTTCATGTTCCAGCATTGGAAGCAAGAGGTGTTGATGTTCATTATCCAGCTTCACCAAATTTAGAAGCAGCCTGCTATCCAGATCCAGAGAGAGAAGATAATACGGTTTCTCCTGCAAATGTATATTTTACATGGCAGGGATCTGATAATCCTGCCGATGTAACATATAAAATTTGGGCTGGTATATCAATTGCTTCAATGAATTATTATGGTGACGGAGTTCATGGAAGCGGTACAGAATGGACATCTAATGGAGTAGTTTACTTATCTTCTAATATGGATATGTATTGGCAGATTGAAACTGTAACCACTACTGGAAGTTTATGGAGTGAGATCTGGCATTTCAGTACACCTGATGCAAATGCTGTTTTTGCTGATTTCAGCGCTGATCAAACTACTGTAACAAATGCAACCCCTATTACATTTACTGATGAATCTTATGGATCAATAACAACTTGGTCCTGGGATTTTGATAATGATGGTACAATTGATTCCACTGATGAAAATCCAATATATACTTATACCACCAGCGGAACATATACAGTAAGTTTAACAGTGGGAAATGGAATTGATACAGATACCGAAACCAAGGTTGATTATATCACAGTTGATTTTGTCACTCCAGAATTTACTGATTTAGGTTTGCTCCAATCAAATGATCAATCAACTTGGACACCGGTTAACGGTTCAATGTATGATTATTCTATGCTTTTAGATCCTACAGAACAATATTATTTTTTAGATATGACAGCGGCTTCTGCCACAAATACACCTTTGCAGGTAGGTTTACATCCTTTCTATTTTGATGGTGTTCCTGCTGGCTTCTTCGATTACTGGGCTGCAAAGAACGTTTTTGATGGGTGTGTTCCAGTAGATCCAAATCTTCCATGGGAACCAATAATGTATCAGATTATATCCTCTAACTTACCTGTTTTCTATATCAGTTATGCTGCTGATGGTTCCTGGCAACTGGTCGATGGTCTGCTTTATGAGTTAGACGGTACTCAGGATGATTTCAGAGTTAACGGAGATTATTTGATCGGCGATTATACAATTACTGGAAATGTAACTGGTGCTAACGGCATCCAATCCGAGGATATTAGTGTTGATATAGAATTCTATACATTTGAACCAGATTTTGAAGCAGATCAAACATCAGTTATTCCTGGTACAACTGTACAATTTACCGATCTTTCCAATGAAACTCCTACAGCCTGGAGTTGGGATTTGGATGGAGATGGAATAGAGGATTCTGATTTGCAAAATCCTACCTTTACGTACAATACTGTAGGAACATATGATGTCACTTTAACAGTAGAATGGGGAGCTTATGATGATACAGAAACCAAAACAGAATATATTGTTGTGGCAGATTTAGTTGTTCCCGATGAAAACTTCCGAGAAGCATTAAATGATATTCTGGGAGAACCATCAGGATATTATCCTACAATTGCAGATTTAAATGGAATTACTGGAACTGTTGATGTATCTGATGAAGAGATTATTTCAATAGAAGGTGCTCAATATTTAACTGGCATAGATAGATTATATATTGATGATAATCAAATTGTTGATCTTTCACCAATTGCTGGTTTAACAAATCTGGAAAGATTATTTGCTGATGGAAATGAAATCATTGATATTTCTGCGGTTGCAAATCTTACAGCTCTGGATCAATTGAAACTTGATGGAAATGAAATCGTAGATATCTCTGCTGTTTCCGGTCTAACTAACCTTTACTACATTGATCTTGGTGAAAACCTGATAGTTGATATCTCTCCACTTTCTACTTTTACCACAACTTCCTGGATTTATCTGGATAATAACTTTATCAATGAAATTTCTGCTCTCTCTGGTCTTTTAGAATTGGACAGGTTGTATATCTATGGAAATGAGATCACAGATATTTATCCATTAACTTTGAATACCGGATTTGGCGATGATGACGTTCTTTACTTAGAACGTTATGGTTATGGTAATCCTATATCTCATGAATCTATGAATGTATATATCCCAATTTTAGAAACTCTTGGATTCAGTACTCTTCAATATCCATCTGCTGCTAATCTGGAAGCTGCCTGTTACCCAGTTCCAAACAGAGATGCAACTGGTGTTTCTTTGAGTGCCGATCTCCAGTGGCAGGGAAATTTCCCGACAGATAATGCAACCTACAAAGTCTGGTTTGGAGAAGCAGCTGATAATCTGTCTTACGTTGGTGATGCAATTTCACTTGGTGGAAATATGTATTCATTCACTCCAACTTTAGCTTTGAACGGTGAATACTGGTGGAGAATAGAATGTGTTGGTGCTACAGAAACTGTATGGAGCGGATTGTGGCATTTTGAACTTCAGACAATTCAACTACCTGAATTTACAGATATGGCTTTAAATAAAGCTTTTGATCCTGTGAATGGTCCTTGGACAGCTGTATCAAGCACATCAATGTATGATTACAGTATGACTTTAGATCCGAATGATCCATTTGTTGTTGCTGATTATTATTTCCTCGATATTGATAATACTGTTGCAGCAACTAATATGACCATAGACAGTGGACAACATCCTTTCTATTTAGACGTAACTTCAGTTCCGGATGACTTCTACACTTACTGGGCTGCTAATAATGTAACTGAAACTTATGCCACAAACAATCCAGGAACATGGCAAGCTTTAATGTGGCCTATTATTAATGGCACTGAACCTATGTTCCTTATTGATTATAATAATATTGTACCAAATGGTTATTTTCTGCTTGATGGTTTACAATGGGCTCAGGGAAATGTTTCGAATTTCATTATTAACAGCGATTATCCTGCTGGTGATTATGTAGTATCTGGAAATATTGAATCGGGTACTTTAGTTTCAAATGATATCGAGTTTGATTTGAGCTTATCACGAGACATTCCTGAATTTACAGATCTGGCATTAATCCAAGCTTTCGATCCTGTAAATGGTCCTTGGACAGCTGTTCCAAGCACATCTAATTACGATTATAGTATGATCCTTGATCCGAATGATCCATTTGTTATAGAAGATTATTATTTCTTAAATATTGATAATGCTGTTGCTACAACAAATATTGAACTTCAAGCAGGACAACACCCTTTCTACTTAGACGTAACTTCAGTTCCGGATGACTTCTACACTTACTGGGCTGCTAAAGGCGTTGATGGAACAGTTTACACAGCTCCAGAAGATCTATGGAAAAACTTTATGTGGCCTATTATTAATGGCACTGAACCTATGTTCCTAATAGATTTCAATAATATTGTGACTAATGGTTATTTCCTGCTTGATGGTTTACAGTGGGCAATTGGTGATGTTTCAAATTTCATTATTAACAGTGATTACCCTCTTGGTGATTATGTTGTGACTGGAACTGTTTTGGGAGCGAACCTTGAACCATCTGAGGATATCTCTTTTAACATGAATTTCCATGGCATTTCAGCCGATTTCGAAGCAGATGCTACAAGTGTTACAAATGGTACAGAAATTCAATTTACAGACCTTTCTACTGGCAATCCGACAACTTGGGAATGGGATTTTGATAATGATGGTATAATTGATTCCACTGATGAAAATCCTGCTTATACTTATCCTGGTGGAGGAACTTACACGGTTTCTCTTACAGTAAGTAATGGAACGGATACTGATACCGAAACCAAAACAGATTACATAACTGTAGCGGGAACTCATTTCGTAAAATGCTGGAGTGGTAATGGTTATCAAAACATGACTTTCCACATCTATGATGCAGCTATGAACGGTGAAGATCTGGATGTTGGTGATGAAATTGGTATTTTTGATGGAAACCTTTGTGTTGGATCTTTAATCTATAATGGAGACCTTCCATTCCAAATGATTGCTTCTCAAGATGATCCTGATACACCAGAAAGTGATGGTTTCAGCGAAGGGCATGATATTACATTCAAACTTTGGAATGAAAGTTCATCAACAGAATACTTAGTTCCAGAAGAACCTTCTTATTTAACAGGAGATGTTACGTTTACGCAATATGGAACAGCATTTACTAAACTATTCGGCTATGATGTTAATGCTCTAGCGCAAGACATTCCTTTATATAATAGTTGGAATTTAGTTTCTACTTATGTTCAACCATACGATCTTGATATGGCAGCTATTTTTGATCATCTTATTTACACTGATGCTCTTGTAAAAGTACAAGACGAAAGTGGAAATGCATTGTTTGAAATTCCAGGAGACGATTGGTATAATGGAATTGGTGATCTTACTTATACAGAAGGTTATTACACTAAGGTCAATGCCGATAATGATCTTTACATTTTCGGAGACGATTTTGTAACTCTGCCAATTGATATTCAACTTTCTGCAGGCTGGAATATTATTAGTTATCCATGTAATACCTCTCAAGCAGCTTTACCTGTAATTCAACCTCTCATCGATCTGGGAGTTTTGGAAAAAGTTCAAAACGAAATGGGTTTAGCAATTTGGTTTGATGGAACAAACTGGCTAAATCAAATAAATACTTTCTACCCGGGTGATGGTTATTTCATCAAAGTGAATGCTGACTGTACATTGACGATTGATGTACCTACTGATGTTGTTGCAAGATACAAAAATGCACAACATTCGAATGAACCTTTAAATAGAGAAACATATCACTTCCAACCAGAATGGCAGAATAATCCCTTCCTGCCGATGAACTTCTACATTAATGATCTGGAAGTAGCTGGAGTAACTCTGGAAGCAAATGATGAACTGGCAGTATTTGATGGTGATCTTTGCGCAGGAACTGCTCAGGTTGGAGAAAATGATATGATCTCATTGATCGCTGCAACCGATGATGTAACTACCACAGAAATCGACGGATTCACAAACGGTAATGACTTCACATTTAGATTCTGGGACAGCAGCACGGATACTGAATATTCTGATTTCCAATATACAAACCTAAGTGGAAATGCAACTTTCTTGTCACAAGGCACAACTCAGTCATCAATTGAATTCCTACCGACAAGTGGAGGGGCAAATCTGGTTCCTGTTACTACAGAAATGTTCCAGAACTATCCAAATCCATTCAATCCTGAAACTACGATCAGTTTTGGTATCAACGATGCTGCTCATGTAACTCTGGAAGTTTATAACATCAAAGGTGAAAAGGTTACCACTCTTATCGATGGTAATCTGGAAGCTGATTATTATAATGTAGTTTGGGATGGAACTGATAGCAACAATAAGAGAGTTTCAACTGGTGTTTACTTCTACAAAATGAAAGCAGACAAGTTCGTTCAAACCAAGAAGATGATCCTGATGAAATAGTCCTTCGGAATTTCACGGGACAGGTCCTGATGAAATAGAAATTAGACTTTATATTTCAGATTACGCTCCGGCTTAGGTCGGAGCGTTTTTATTTTCATTACTTCCCGAAAATTGTTTTCGGGAGAACTTGTTCTAGCAGACAAGTTCGTTCAAACCAAGAAGATGATCCTGATGAAATAGTCCTTCGGAATTTCACGGGACAGGTCCTGATGAAATAGAAATGTAAAAACCTTGCGGATGGTTTTGACCTCCGCAATGGTTTATTTTGTTCAACCATTCGTAAGGTCTCGTAAAACTCGACCATTAAGAAGGTTGAAGTAGACATCTGAAATCGAGAATTATATTTTCAACATTCCGATGATCCCGAAGGCTTTCGGGAACAATCGGAAGTTTTGTCGGATTCGACTTCAGAAGAGCTTTCGCGAGACTGGAGTTGAGAATGAATTATATAAGTTCACAAACAGAATGTTTGCGCTACTTTACAAAATGACAGCCAATCGATTGATCATTGTGAGTTGCTGCATTTACGATGATCGAAGCATTAACTATTGCATTGCGCAATTCGATGATATTTTTATTCAAACGAGCGCTTTTGTAAAACTTGAAAATCCGGTGTGAATAATAATTCAGATCGGCGCTGGCACGTTCCAAACCTTTTCTGGTGCGAATGATTCCGGCATAATTCCACATCGTCATCTGGATCGCCTTCCAATCCTGAACGATTAAAAGTGGATCAAATACCTCGACATTTTGAGGTGGTTTCCAATCAGGAATTACTTCCAGTCTTTGAATTGAAATATTTTCATAATTCTGAGCAATATCGTCTGCAGCTAATTTTCCCCAGAGCAAGCCTTCCAATAATGAAGATGAAGCCAATCGATTTGCTCCATGCAATCCTGTACAACTTACTTCACCGATAGCATAAAGATTTTCCAGAGAACTTTTCCCATTCAAATCAACTTTGATGCCGCCGCAGGAATAATGCGCCGCCGGAACGATCGGAATGGGTTGTTTCGTAATATTGATCTCGCCTTTGAGACAGGTGTGATAGATTTTGGAAAACCTTTCTGCCAGCGGTATTTCGCCATTATAAAAAGAAGCAATATCCAAGAGGACATATTCGCTGCCGGTTTTTGCCATCTGATTGTAGATAGCTCTGGCAACAACATCACGCGGAGCCAGATCTGCCATTTCGGAATAATCCTGCATGAAATAATGACCATTTGTATCCATCAACCTGGCACCTTCACCACGCAGAGATTCAGAAATCAGAAAACGTTTTATATCGCGATGATAAAGCGCAGTCGGATGGAATTGAATGAATTCTGCATTGATAATATCAGCTCCGGCACGATATGCCATGCTCATTCCATCTCCGGTTGCTGCAGAGGGATTGGTTGTATGCTGATAGAGATTTCCTAAACCGCCGGTAGCCAGAATAATCTTATCGGCAAAATATGTGATCACTTCTCCAGATTTGTTATCCAGAACATAGCATCCCATCACTTCCCGAGGTTTATACAGTTCCTGGTTATCATTGGAATGATGATTATTTGTGATCAAGTCAACAGCTGTATGCTGCGTTAGAATTGGAATATTAATTTTTTCGCAGTATTCTTTCAAACTTTTCTGAATTACGTCACCAGTATGATCTTCATAGTGCAGAACTCTTCTATCGGAATGAGCTGCTTCTTCGGTATAATCCAGTTTACCTTCCGATGTTTGCGTGAAAGGTGTTTTCAGTTTATCGATAAAAAAATCAAAAACAAGTTCCGGACCTTTTTCGGCAAAAAGTTTTACAGCTGCTTTGTTGTTGTAATTACAGCCGGCTTTCATAATATCTGCTTCCAGGTTGTGGCAGGCGTCACCTTCTTTCCAGGCAATAATGCCGCCTTGAGCATAATTCGTGTTGGTTTCAAAAATATCTGCAACTTTGGTAATTACTAACACATCAAGGCCAGATTCTTTCAGATAGATTGCTGCTGTAAGACCGGCAACGCCACATCCGATTATTAGAACATCATTCTTTTTCCGCATATTTTCTACCTTAATAAAATTATTACTTTTTCTTGAAACAGAGTTTCAATTAACACTGATGTTACCAAACAGGAGTTTGGGAACAAGAATAAGTTATCATTACATTATGATCTTTTCGTTTATTATATCATCCACTATTTTTATCATTTCAAATTAAGAAAATTCTTAAATTTGACTATCCCCGTGGCAGAGCATCGAGGAATTCTTAGATTAAAACATTCTAAAGATCACGATGAATCGTGAACATTTAGAAGTTTTTACATTTCCACAATCTCGATCATCTTCTTCAGTGCTTTCTTCGCACCATCTTTTATAGATTTTTCTACTTGCACAATTCCTTCCAAAGCTTCATTATTTTGGACATTACTCTGGATTGCTTTAAGTGATTTTAATAGATTTTCAGGAGTGATCTTAGCCATATTTTTACAAATAGAATTTCTTAATGGTACTATTATTTTGCCCGAGAATTCATCGGCAATTCTCTGCACAAAGTGATATTCAGTTCCCACACCCCAAACCGATCCGGCTGGTGACTTTTTTATCTCGTTATAAATTTTTGCTGTAGAGCCAGAAATATCAGAATTTTTCACAACTTCTTCATCACATTCCGGATGCACAATGATCTTGATTTTTGCATATTTTCTGCGAAGATTTTCGATATCGCCAACAGTAAATCTTTTGTGAACATAGCAGTAACCATCCCACAAAACAATCTTCGCATTTTTCGGATCACCTGTCAATTCATAGTCTTTGGTGATCTTTAAAATTTCATCATCCTTCAAATTCAGATCATTTGCAGTGTTGATTCCCAGATTGTAGTCTGGTGAGAAAAAGACGATTTTATCTTTTTCTACATAATGCTTAACAATTTTAGCAGCATTGGAACTGGTACAAACAGAACCGCCTTTTTCTCCACAAAAGCTCTTCACATCTGCATTGGAATTCATGTAAACGACTGGAGCAATTTCTTTTTTAGTTCTTTCAGCAATTTTTTGGAAGGCTTTTTCTGCCTGGTTTAAATTTATCTGATCCGCCATCGGACAGCGAGCAGAAATATTGGGGATTATTACTTTTTGATCTGAACTGGAAAGAATATCTGCGGCTTCTGCCATGAAGTAAACTCCGCAGAAAATAATGAATTCCGATCGCACTTTGCTGCAGTCAACCGCCAGTTTGTAAGAGTCTCCCAGGAAATCTGCCAGCTTCACGATTTCAGGATCCTGATAATGATGTGCAGCGATTATAGCTTTGTTACCAAGTTCGTTTTTTATGCTCTGAATTTCTTTTATAAAATTCAAAATTATTACCTCTTTATTTACCCTTACAAAGGGGAGCTTTTCGCAACGAAAAATCAAAAGCTTTCACCGAATGGGTTAGTTCGCCTACCGAAATAAAATCGACACCAGTATCTGACACTTCCGGAATTCTTTCCAAAGTCATATTTCCGCTGGCTTCTGTTTCACATTTTCCAGAAATAATTTCAACTGCTTTTTTCATCATTTCACAGTTCATATTATCCAGCATAATGCGATCTACTTTGCATTCCAGTGCTTCTTTTACTTCCTGCAAATTTCTTGTTTCCACTTCTATCCCAAATCTATTTTGCCATTTATCTCTGATCTTTTGTACCGCTTTGGAGATTCCACCGGCAGCATCGATGTGATTGTCTTTGATCATCACCATATCGAAAAGTCCCATACGATGATTTTGGCCACCGCCACATCTCACTGCATATTTCTGTAGTTTGCGTAATCCCGGAAGTGTTTTGCGAGTATCCAAAATTATTGATTTTCCCTTCGATGCTTCTACAAATTGGGAAGTTTTACTGGCAATTCCACTGAGATGAGCCAGAATATTTAGAGCAGTTCTTTCCGCTTTCAAAATTGAAGATACTTTCCCTGACAAAATAGCAATTTCATCGTTTTCTTCAATCTTATCTCCATCTTTGAAATTCAACTTAATTTCGATTGAATTATCTACACTTTCAATCACAGATTTGAATTCCAAAATTCCACATAAAATTCCAGATTGCTTGGCGATTAAAACAAATTGATTTTGTTCGTTCTTAAAGATAGCTTCACCTGTTACATCTCCCAAATCTGCGAAATCTTCCTTAAGTGTTGATGTTAATAATTCTCTATTCATTTAATTTCTCACAATTTCTAACTAATTTAAGATTAAAATTTTAGATGCTGATTTGTTGTCAAAAGGTTTTGCAGAAAGTTTTGATGTTATCAATTCCAGAAACTTAATTCTTTTTTTTGAAAATTATTTCAGATTCCAACTATTTTCGGAAATAATTCCCAATAAACAGCTGCCATCCTGTAGCAGAAAAATCAAGTTTTTGATATTCAGTCAGCAGATCATCGTAGGTGTCCTGAGTTGTTGGAAACCAGATCGACGCTCTTCCAGCCGGATAATTCTGGGTGCCATTCGGATTGTGCAGATCAATATAATAATCATATATGAAAATTTCATCCAGTAAATCCAGAATATCGGTGCAGGAATTTATCAGATCATCATTCTGGGCAGTGCTTTTCACAATTGAAAAATAATCATAAATATCAACATCTGCCTGCAGATCGTTAAATACCACTGCACACTCATCCCGACTTTGAGCAAAAACATCAAAAGAAGCTGCCAGCCAATCTTCCACAAAATCATAAAGTGCAATTACCAGATCATCAAAATTTGCAGTTTTAACCACTCCCAAGGCTATCTCATAAGGAATAGAATTCGGATTTTGACTTCCCTGCGGCATATAGGAGTTCACAAAATTTACTGCCATTTGCTGAACCAATGCATCAACAGATTCGTAATCTTCCCACATTGTTAAAAATTCATCGTAAGGAGAACCGTCCGGACAAATAGCAGCTTCGGAACCCATTATATAATCCGTGTATGGAAAGATCTCGGTGATCACTTCCATCGTGAGCATATTGCAGGCATCCAACACCAAAATATCAAGATGGAAATTTATGTTCTGCATTGCCATTTTGAATTCTTCATCAGGAACACTTATGGCTGAATTACTATCGTTATCAGGACAGAACTTATTGTAAGCATTATACCAGCCGTTTCCATGACCCCAGATGAAAAGTGCTTTCTTCTCGGCAGGATATTTATCAAAAGCCCAATTAGCAAATTTGGTAAGATTGTTGTAATAACCGCTATCGATCTCGCCCAGATTTGAAATCAAGGTTTTTGTTCCCGGCAGGATTTTGTATCGCTTTGCAGTAGGGTCGTCACTCAGTTCAGATTCATCAATTTGAACAATAACATTTACATCATCAGAAAACTGACCGAGCATCATTTCCTCTATATCGGCAAGCGCATCTGCATTCAAACCATTATCGGCAGCCATGTAAACCAATATCGTCCAGTCTGCTTCTTTTTCTTTTTCGGAGCAGGAAATTAACAATACAACCAGAATTAGAAGTGTGATCCATCTTAGCATTTTTTCCTCCAGGAAAAATGGAGCAGCTTTCACTGCTTAAAAAATTATTTATTTATATTCTTTTGCTTCTTCCAAACCTTTCAAAACTCGAACAGCTCCCTGGCTGAGAGCTTCCATCTCTTTCTCACCGGGAATTACTTTAATATCTGATAAAAATTCTATTCGCTTTATCAAGTTTTCTCGCAGATAATCGTTATAAGCCAATCCTCCTGTCAGGAAAATAACATCGAGATCACCTTTTAGAACGGTAGCACATGCTCCGATCTCTTTAGCGATCTGATAGATCATAGCATCGAAAACAAGCTTGGCTTTTTTATCACCAGATTCGATTCTCTTTTGAACTTCTTCCCCATCATCAGTTCCCAGATAAGAGATCAATCCGCCGGTTTTTGTAAACATTGCTTTCATTTCATTGTGAGTATATTTTCCGCTGAATGCCATTTCCAGCAGATCGCCGATAGGAAGAGCACCAGCACGTTGAGGTGAAAATGGTCCCATTCCCAGAACTGCATTATTTACATCCACCATCTTTCCTTTTTTAATGGCAGCCACGCTGATGCCGCCGCCCATGTGAACTCCGATCTGGTTTATTTCATCTACATTTTTTCCTTTTTCTTCTGCCACCATAATAGCACAATAACGCAGATTTAGTGCATGCAAAAGAGATTGTCTTTCAATTTTTGGACAACCGGAAATTCGGGCGATCGGTTCAAATTCATCCACTGTAACAGGATCGACGATAAAAGCCGGGATCCCCAATTCTGAAGCAATGGAATTTGCAATAAAAGCTCCCAGATTTGAAGCGTGTATTCTACCCCAAAGTTCAGGATTTTGCAGGTCTTCCAGCATTTTTTCATTCACTGAATAAGTTCCGCCCTTCACTGGTTTTATCAGTCCACCTCTTCCCACTACTGCTTTAAGGCTTTCAGGTAAAACATCATGTTCCTCAAGAGCTTTCAATACAAACTTTTTTCTAAAATCATACTGCTCGATAATTCCATCAAATTTGCTGATCTCATCGACATCATGGCGCAAAGTTACTGTAAACACAGATTTTTCATCATCGAAGACGGCTATCTTAGTAGAAGTTGACCCAGGATTTATAGCTAATACTCTATAATCCATTAATTTCCTCCAAATATTCTCTTTTTGTTCAATTTGTTACTTTCAGTTTTTAAAGTCAATCGGTTTTTGGTGAATAATAAATATAAGAAACTACTTGAAATATAGGTTATTTCATTTAAATTGTGGATAAGGAGAAAGTAAATGAAATACATTGGAGCACATGTAAGCATAGCAGGTGGAGTGGAAAATGCACCCGGCAATGCAAATGAGATTGAAGCAAAAGCGTTTGGAATGTTCACCAAAAATCAGCGGCAGTGGAAGGCAAAACCATTTACAAACAAGAATATCGAGAATTTCAAAATAGATTTGAAAGCAAATGGATTTAAACCAGAACACGTTCTACCGCATGACACTTATCTAATAAATCTGGGACATCCGGAACGGGAAAAATTGGAGAAATCTAGAAAAGCGTTTTTAGATGAACTGCAGCGTTGTGAACAACTGGACTTGAAGCTTTTAAATTTTCACCCGGGAAGTTCATTAGGCAAAATATCGGAAGAAGAATGTTTGAAAACCGTTGCAGATTCAATCAACTGGGCTATCGACAGAACTGATGATGTGATAGCTGTAATCGAGAATACTGCTGGCATGGGAAATCATGTGGGACATAGCTTTGAGCAGATTGCTTTTATTGTAGAACACGTTGAAAATAAAGACCGGGTGGGAATTTGTTATGATACTTGTCATGGTTTTACTGCCGGTTATGATATCCGTACTAAAACAGCTTTTGAAAAGACTTTCGCTGACTTTGATAAGATGATCGGGATGAACTATTTAAAAGGAATGCACCTGAACGACAGCAAAAAGGAATTTGCTTCCAATAAAGACCGACATGAAAGTATCGGCAAAGGTTTTATCGGTCTTGATGCTTTCAAATTCATCATGAATGACAAGCGATTTGATAATATTCCACTGATCCTGGAAACACCCAATTCGGAGATTTGGAAAGATGAAATTAAAATGCTTTATGACATGATTGAGTGATTGGATGATTGGATGATTGGATGATTTGGTGATTTAAAAAAAATGCGTTCCTAAACCAGAGTATAGTAACGAGAATAAAACTGAACAAAACAAAAATCCTTAAGTACTCAAATAAAGAAAATTTGGAAAACCCCGATGCAGAGCAGCGAGGAATTCTTTCGATTTAAACAGGCTAAAGTGTTTAATTCATACATTTACTTGACGTACGTAAACTAATAAATATTTCAGTTTTTGCAAAGCAATTGCGGCCAAAGTATGCATACAGCAATTGCTGACAGATTTGTGGATTGAAGTGTGAAGATAAGTGGGCAATCATTTCCCGCAGTGATGAGCCCTCATCGGATAATTCCTTTTGCGAGTCTGTAAAATATCTCTAGGAGGGCACAATGTGGGAATCAGGATCAACTGGTTTTATGTTGTTAGCTACCAGCCTTGTGATGCTTATGACACCCGGGCTGGCATTTTTTTATGGAGGACTTGCCTCCAAACGTAATATTTTAGGAATCATGATCCAGAGTTTTGTATCTCTGGGCATTACAACAATTTTATGGTACGCTGTGGGATATTCACTGTGTTTCAGTGGTAGCGGTGCCATTTTTGGAAATTTCGATAAAGCATTTTTATCGGGAGTAGATCTGCACTCGGTATTCAACGGAGATGGAAAGATCCCGGAATATCTGTTTGTAGCATATCAGATGATGTTTGCAATTATAACTCCTGCGCTTATCACAGGTGCTTTCACAGGTAGAGTTTCCTTTAAAGCTTACTTAATTTTCTTAGTTGCCTGGCAGGTATTTGTTTACTACCCATTTGTACACATGATCTGGGGTGGTGGAATGCTGGCAAAATGGGGAGTATTGGACTTTGCAGGTGGAATCGTTGTTCACACCATTGCCGGTTTTGCAGCATTAGCTTCAGTAATTTTTATTGGAGCAAGAAAAGATCGAAATACTAAACCAAACAGTATCCCATTAGTTGCGATTGGTACCGGGTTACTTTGGTTCGGCTGGTATGGTTTTAATGCCGGTAGTGAATTGCAGGTAGATGAAGTAACAGTACAGGCATTTCTCAATACAGATATTGCAGCTTCTTTTGCTACGATAACCTGGCTAATCGTGGAATGGCGCAAGGAAGGAAAACCTAAATTTGTCGGTTTGATGACAGGTGCTGTTGCCGGTTTGGCAACAATAACACCTGCTGCTGGATTCGTTCCAGTCTGGGCTGCTGCAATTATTGGTGTTGTCTCTGGTTTAGGCTGTTACTGGGCTGTTCATATGAAGAACAAACTACAATGGGATGATGCTTTGGACGTTTGGGGTGTGCATGGAATCGGTGGTTTAATCGGAACGATTATGCTCGGTGTTTTTGCCAGCACAGCGATCAATGCCAATGGAGCTGACGGCCTGGTTTTTGGAAATTCAGGATTTTTCTTTAAGCAGTTGATTGCAACAATAGCATCTGCTATATACGCTTATGTATTTACCTACATTATGCTGTGGGTCATCAACAAGATTACCGTGGTACGTGTAAGTGAAGAACATGAAACAGCAGGTTTGGATAAATCTCAGCACGAAGAAGACGCTTATACATAAAATTAATTAATGCGGGAAAATTAAGAGCAGATCGCTTGGTCTGCTCTCTTTTATTATAAATTTTGATTGCCTTTCCTTTTCTGAAACAGAAGTTTCGATAAAAAAAACTGCGTTCCCAAACTGGAGTTTAAGAACGATAAATAGCTGGAGTGTATTATCGACCTGCCAGGTCGATAAATAAAGAAAATTCTTAAATTTGACTATCACCGTGGCAGAGCCAAGGTGTATTTCGCTAAATTTATTTCAGCAAGCTGAAAATCGAATTTTCATTATTTACACCTCTGCCTTTGGCATCTCCCCTCAAACAGGGGAGAATATTTGGAAAACCCCGATGCAGAGCAGCGAGGAATTCTTTCGATTCAAGTTTTTTAGCATCAGGAAAATTATTTATTCATCCTGTGATACTGTCTGAAACTACTCAAAAATAGCATCTACGAAATCATTTACATTAAAATCACGCAGATCTTCCACAGCTTCTCCCACTCCGATCAGCTTAACAGGAATATCCATCTGATGTTTAATTCCAATTACAATTCCGCCTTTGGCTGTTCCATCCAGTTTTGTTAATACAATTCCAGATAGGTTTGTTGCTTTATCAAAATTGTCTGCCTGCATCAGTGCGTTTTGCCCGGTTGTGGAATCGACAACTAAAAGAGTTTCATGAGGTCCATCAGGAACTATTTTCTTTATTGTACGAACGATCTTGGAAAGTTCGTTCATCAGGTTCACCTTGGTATGCTGACGGCCGGCTGTATCGATAAGAACAACATCGATCTTTTTATTTACTGCACTCATCACGCCATCATAAACCACCGAAGAAGGATCAGCTCCCTGCTGCTGTTTTACAATCGAAGCATTTGATCTCTGCGACCAGATAGTAAGCTGCTCCACTGCTGCTGCCCGAAAAGTATCTCCGGCGATCAGCAAAACAGACTTTCCCATTTCATTAAATCTTTTTGCCAGTTTCCCGATCGTGGTAGTTTTTCCAACTCCGTTCACACCAACAAACAGCATGATAAATGGTTTTTTATCACCAAGTTTAAAATGATCTTCACTGCTATAATCCTGCAACAGCAGATTTCTAATAATCTCTTCCAGGTGTTCTCGAATTTGGGCAGGTTCTTTAATCTGATTCAGCTTGATTTCTGCTCGTAATTTATCAATAATATCTCCGCTGGCTTGTACTCCAACATCTGCCTGCAGCAGCATTTCTTCCAAGTTATCCATCAAATCTTCATCGATCTTTCCACTTAGTTTTACGATTTCAGCAAGTTTCCCCAGCAATCCCTGTTTGGTTTTGGAAAGTTTCAGCTGCAGATAATCAGAATCGGTCGGTTCGCCTGGAATTCTCTTTTCCTTATTTTTTATTGCAATATATATTAAAATAGCAATTAAAATCGCTGCTGCAATTCCTAAATAGATATATAAATTTTGCTCCATCAATTCCTCATTATAAAAAAAAGGCAGACATCTCTGCCTGCCTAAATTTATCTAATAATAAATATTATTTCTTTTCTTTGGCTGCTGCTTTTTCTTTGTTGAAATAAGCTGCTATACGAGCTTTTCGGCGCGAAGCTGTTCTTTTGTGAATAACACCTTTTTTCGCTGCTTTATCTAACTGAGCATACACTTCTGATAATAGTTTTTCTTTTTCGTCTAATGAAATATCGCTGTGCATTCTTCTAGATAAACTTTTGATGGTCATTTTTACATAATGATTTCGTGCTGAGCGCTTTTGCTCTTGCCTTAATCTTTTTTCGCAAGATTTATGATTAGGCATCAATTCCTCCGTATCTATAATTTTTTGAGACAAAGAAAGTTAAGGGCATTTTATGTCAAACTCTTTTTATTTTTTTTAGAAAAATATTATTTAACTTCTTACTGCATTTGATCATACTGATATTTGAAATCCTTTATACCCTGATATAATGCGTCCACTAGTTTGTTCTGATAAGATGAATCTTTTAGTTTTCTCTCTTCCTTTTTATTGGTAAGAAAACCCAACTCTAAAAGCACTGCCGGCATGAAAGCTCCCCGCAATACATAAAAATTCGCTTGTTTTACACCGCGATTTCTGGCTCCAGTAGCTGAAATCAGGTTGTTCTGCAGCTTCAACCCGAGTTGAAAACTCTCTTCCAAATGTTCACTTTGCGCCATATCTGCCAGTATAAAAGCCAGATCATCATATTTCTTTACTGCTTCTTCCCCGCCTTCATAATCATACACAACCTGGTTTTCCATTGCTTCCACAGCTCTGGCTTCATCCGTCTTGGCGGTAGAAAGATAAAACACCTCGATGCCACTTACTTCTGAGCTGCGATGCGCATTGCAATGAACCGAAATAAACAGATTTGCTGCTTGACTATTAGCAAATTGAGTTCTCTGTTGAAGAGAAACAAATTCATCTTTACTGCGAGTTAAAATAACATCAACATTCAGATTATCTCGCAACTTTTTCTGCAATTTTCTGGAAATTTCCAAAACGAGTGTTTTCTCATAATTCTTCTTGGAATTTCCGATCGCTCCCGGATCTTTTCCACCATGCCCCGGATCGATCACAATAGTTTTTAAGCGATTATCAGATGGATTAGCGGCAACTAATTTATCTCCAGTTTTCGATATATAATCATTTAAAATTTCAGGTAAAAGTTCCAACAAAAATCTTTGAGGAAGATAGTATTTTCCATCTTGCTGAATAAGTGGATATTTAAAATTATAGATCTCACCTTTGTATTGCAGATAAGCTGAATCTAATAGAATTATAAGTTGCTCATTATATAAATTCATGTGCAATCTGCTATCTAAAATATCTTCCTGAACTGTAGCTTTGAAAGTTTTATTCATTTCAAAAACATTGAAATATGGAACTCCATCAATATCTATTATCATAATGATCTCAGGAGATAAACCTGATCGATATTCCACGTCTACATCAGCAGCTAAATATATAGAAAAAATTATTGTCAAAATCAAAAAAACAAATTTATGAAAACTCAAAATTTACAACTCCTAAAAAATTTAAAATTAATCATGATCTAATTATAAGGAAATAGTTTGCGAAAGTAGCCCCAAACAGCCTTGGAAGACATCTTCCACTCTTTCTCATGCATATGATAATATAATCTGAAATTAAGACAGGATGCCAGAAGAAAAAGAAAAAAAGCTAATCCAAAAACAGCTCTAACTCCAACCACTTCCATAATCATCAAACCAAGAAATGGAGCAAAAATTCCCCGCAATCCAGTCAATGTTACATGAACGCTCTGATACATTGAGACATCTTCGTCCTGAGCAAAAAAGATTGAACTGATATTCCAGGAAATCACGATTCCCGACATGGCAATGCTGAAAAAAAAGAATGCCGTATAAACTATCAAATTAACAAATGAAGTGCCAATAAAGAAACTGGAAATTAATAGAAATAGCGGATATAAACTGAGAATAAGATATGTGAATGAAGTGAAGAGTGCTGGATTTCTTTTATCAAAAAACCGACCTGCCAATGGCGCTAAAAACAATATACCAATCTGTGATAAAATTCCTTTGGCCAGGAAAGTTTGGCTGTAATTCATTCTAAGATAATCTACTAAATATTTCGGGATGGCGGGAAGCAAAATCATAAATGCAATTCCATAAATGAAATAATTTCGCTGAAAAATTGCAAAATCATGATTTTTTTTCAGAACCTCCAAACTTCGTTGAATCGGTTTTACTATTACTTCTTTGATCGAGATAAAAGCTTTATCTTTATTGTGATTTTTTTTGATCTTGATGCGACTCATAAATATAGAATGAAGGAAGCCAAACACACCGACAACTGAGAAGAAATAACGGAAATACGTTTCATTCACATCCAGCATCTTTCCGGCAAAATAACTACTGAAAACCGCAACTAAAGTTACGATACTGGCACTGTAGCCAAACATGTTTCCGCGATTTTGTTTTGTTACATTATTCTGCAAAATGGAATTCTGAGCAGGACTTATAAAAGCATTGAAAGAAAATACCAGGATCAAAATTGCCAGATATTGATAATAATTTGTAACCCACAGCATCAATATCAATACAAGTCTTCCCACCAGTCCTGTGAGTATGAAATATTTGGCAATACTGCTGGAATGCTCCAGGATTTTTCCCCACCAAATTGAAAAGAGATTGGAAAGCGGCCATAACATAACCAGGACCGTAATCTGCCAATCCAGAGCTCCCAGGGCTTTTTTGGCAATGATGTCCTGCACTTGAAAGGAACTCATCACAAAACCATGACAGAAGCTTGCCAGCATCAGGTAGATAAAAGTTCTCTTTTCCAAACTATTCAATTTCATTTTCTTCTCATTATCACAGGATCTATCCTGCTTTTATATTTGGAAAGCAAAATCAACGAGCTTAAGAATTTTGTCTATCAAATAAATAGCTTCTCAACCGATTTTTTGGTTTTGAAAACTTTATGATTGCAGGCAATTTGCTTTTGTAAAAACTAAAACAACAAAATAAAATCAATAAATTATATTAATCTTTGTAAATAGAAAAAAATCTTGCTTTTATAATAACCTTGAAAATTGTTGTTTGCGAAAAAGTAGAAAAAAAATTAGAAAAATAAAAAGGGAGAAGAAATGGGCTTGAAAACTTTTCCAGGGGGTATTCACCCTCATGATTCCAAGCAATTTTCCAAACATGCTTCAATTGAAAAAATGCCAATTCCAAATAAAGTGGTAATTCCTCTTTCTCAGCATATTGGAGCTCCGGCCAAACCGATCGTAAAAGTTGGCGATGAAGTTCTGGCAGGACAGATTATTGCCGAAGCTGGTGGATTTGTTTCCATTCCGATGCATGCTTCTATTTCAGGTAAAATTACCAAAATCGGAAGATTCAATCATCCGACCGGAATTTTAGCAGACGGAATCGAGATAACCAGCGACGGTGAAGACAAATGGGTCGATTTTATCGAAGAGGAAGAATTCATGGCGGTAGCTGTGAAGGAGATGAAAGATCGCATTGCCAAAGCAGGAATCTGCGGAATGGGTGGAGCTGGTTTTCCCACTCATGTAAAACTTTCACCACCAGAAGATAAACCGATCGATACTGTGATTTTAAATGGTGTGGAATGTGAACCTTATCTTACTGCAGATTATCGCATTATGATGGAACAACCCAATGATATCATTGCCGGCCTTAAGATCGTGATGAAAATCCTGAATGCTAAACGCGGAATTATCGGCATCGAAGAAAACAAACCGGATACAATAAAACTTTTTAAAGAACTTCTAAAAAATGAATCTAAATTAAGCGTTGAAGGTTTGAAATTAAAATATCCTCAGGGTGCAGAAAAACAATTGATCTACGCTGCTACAAAAAGAGCCGTTCCCAATAAAGGCGGACTTCCCATGGATGTGAATGTGGTAGTTCAGAATGTGGGAACTGCAATCGCAATTTATGAAGCTGTAAAATATAAAAAACCTCTTGTGGAACGTGTTATCACAGTCAGTGGAAAAATCGTGAGAAAACCTAAGAATTTACGGGCAAGAATCGGAACTTTTTATGGAGATCTGCTGGAATTTTGCGGAGGAACAACATCCGATATCGGTAAAGTGATCTCTGGTGGGCCGATGATGGGATTTGCAATTCCAAGCTTGGAAACTCCCATGACAAAAGGCAGTTCAGGACTTCTCTTATTTGATAAAAAAGAAGCCAACAAAGAAAAAGAAGATGTTTGTTTGCGTTGTGCTCGTTGTGTAGACATCTGCCCCATGAACCTGGTTCCCAGCCTGATAGCAAATAACGTTCGCTATGACGATATTGATATGGCAGAAAAATATGGTGTGATGGATTGTATGAAGTGCGGCAGTTGTGCTTATGTATGTCCTTCCCATATTAAACTGATCCAATGGATCGATATTGGCAAACTGAAGATCAGCGAAAAACGAGCAAAAAATAAATGAAAAATGCATATTTATCAACCCCCTGTTTCCCACTTCTCAGCGGGAGAATGAGGAATTCGGATTCTTTTTCGTTTTCTGATTTCTGCCTTGTTAAAGGGAGATGTCTCGAGAGTTTTCGAGACAGAGGGGTTCGAAAGCAAAAAATAAATTAAAAATAATAAATTTGGAGGATTTATGAGCGAAGTTTATGCTGTTTCGGCAGCTCCTCATATAAAGCAAAAGATTTCTGTTTCCTCTGTGATGTGGCAGGTTGTTATCGCTTTAATTCCAGCTCTTCTGGCAGGAATTTTCTTCTTTGGAATTCAATCGCTTTTGCTTACACTTTATGCGGTGGTTGCTGCTGTTGTTACAGAAGCACTAATTCAGAGATTACGCAATGTTCCGATCTCGGTAAGTGACGGCAGTGCAGTTGTAACCGGTATTCTGGTTGCTTTCAACATCAACGTTGCTTCACCCTGGTGGCTGCCTGTTGCAGGATCGGTTTTTGCTATTGCAGTTGGAAAGCAGATATTTGGTGGACTTGGATTTAACATTTTCAATCCGGCACTTCTGGGAAGAGCATTTTTAGTAGCTTCCTGGCCGACTTTAACTACAGCCGGATGGACTAAAACCATGCCGCTTAATGGAATTTTTGAAAGTTCGATCAATGGTTTGAAAGCACTACCATCCAATATTCCTGATGTGATTACTTCTGCCACTCCTCTTGGTGTTGCAAAAGCTCTCAGAGACACAACACAAATAAGTCGAGACATGGCAGAAACTGTTATGAATAATTTGGCAAGTACTGATACTATTCAAAATATTTTCTGGGGAAACATCGGTGGTTGTATTGGAGAAATCTCGGCTGCAGCACTTCTTATCGGTGCGGCTTATCTGGCTTATAAACACATTATTGAATGGAGAATTCCAATCAGTTATATTGGAACTGTTTTTGTTTTAATTTACATTTTTGGCGGAATAAACGGATTATTCTCAGCCTCAATCATGTTGCCGATCTTCCACATTTTCTCCGGTGGATTGATTCTGGGAGCATTTTTTATGGCTACCGATATGGTTACTTCGCCAGTTACGAAAAGAGGACGCATAATCTTCGGTATCGGCTGCGGAGTTCTAACTGTTGTCATTCGTATGGTCGGTGGATATCCGGAAGGTGTATCCTATTCTATTCTGCTGATGAACATTGCTGTTCCACTCATCGACAGATACACTGGACCCAAGATCTTTGGGGAGGTGAAGAAATGAAATATTATATTAAATTAGGATTTGTTTTATTAATAATTACTGCCATTGCCAGCGGAATTCTGGCTTACATCAATAGTTTTACTGAACCAATTATTGCCGAAAATCAGCGCAAAGCAAAAGAAGAAGCCCGAAAAGAAGTATTACCTGATGCTGCTTCTTTTGAAGTTATCGGTTCTTTCAACAACGAAGATGTATTTGCCGGAAAAGATGATTCAGGAAATACTATCGGTTTTACATTTCTGGCGTCTCTTTACGGCTACAGCAGCGATGTTAAATCGATGATTGGCGTTAAAACCGATTTGATCGTGAATAAAATAAAAATAATTTCCCAAACTGAAACACCCGGTTTGGGTGCAAATTGTGAAAAACCTGAATTTCAAGCTCAATTTTCCGATAAAGGTTTAGATCAGATGAAAGTCGACAAAGATGGTGGCCCGATTGCCAGTATAACTGGAGCTACCATTACTACAAGAACTGTTGCGAATTCAATTAAAGACGGTCTTATAATGCTGGAAAAACTGGTGGCAGAAAAAATGCCTTCCGAAACTGAAACTAAGGAGGTAACAGAATGATCAAAGAATTTACCAAAGGATTTATAAAAGAAAATCCCGTCTTCGTGATGGCTCTTGGTTTGTGTCCAACGTTGGCTGTTTCTTCTTCTGTGATGAACGCAATTGGCATGGGATTGGCTGCCACATTTGTGCTGGTTTGTTCAAATATTATCATCTCGCTCATCAAGAATTTCATTCCAAATAAGATCCGCATTCCGGCTTACATCGTGGTTATAGCTTCTTTCGTTACGATCGTGGATATGGTGATGGAAGCTTATGTTCCTGCGCTGCACAAAAGTCTGGGATTGTTCATTCCGCTCATTGTGGTTAACTGCATTATTTTGGGAAGAGCGGAAGCTTTTGCCGGCAAAAACGGCGTTTTCAAATCGTTTTTGGATGGTTTGGGAATGGGACTCGGTTTCGCGCTTGCTCTTATTGTAATTGCCACGATCAGAGAGATTCTGGGTGCAGGACAATTTTTGGGAATGAATGTTCTTCCTGCCACTTATAAACCAATGCTGGTAGCAATTTTAGCTCCCGGTGCATTTATCGTTATGGGCCTTTTGATGGGTGCCATGAATTTGAAGAAAAAGAAATAAGGAGACATAAATGGAATTCGTAGGAAATATTTTCGCGATGGCAATCGCCGCCATCTTTGTTCAAAACTTTGTACTCATGCGTTTTCTGGGACTTTGTCCCTATATTGGTGTTTCCAAAAAAGTAGATTCCGCTTTTGGTATGGGAATGGCAGTTATTTTCGTGATGACAATGGCTTCCACATTTACCTGGCTCATTCAAAACTATCTGCTGGTTCCACTCAATCTGGAATTCCTGCAGACAATCGCTTTTATTTTAACGATTGCTTCTCTGGTGCAGCTGGTAGAAATGATCATCCAGAAAACAGCACCGGCACTTTATAAAGCGTTGGGAGTTTTCCTGCCGCTTATCACAACAAACTGTGCAGTTTTGGGAGTTGCGATCCTTAACATTAATGAAAATTACAATTTTATCGAAGCAATTTTAAATGGACTTTTTGCAGGTTTGGGATTTACTCTCGTTTTAGTTCTAATGGCTGGAATCAGGGAAAAACTGGAAAAAGCAGAACTTCCACAAGCGATGAAGGGAATGCCGATTGCAATGATCGTAGCCGGTTGTATGGCTCTGGCTTTCCTGGGATTTTCGGGATTGAAACTGTAAGGGGAAAAACATGATAATAATTTATGCAATAATAGTTTTAGGAGTGCTGGGACTGATCTACGGATTGGGTCTGGCTTTCGCGTCCAAGAAATTTCACGTTCAAGTTGATCCCAAAATAGATAAGATCAATGAAGTACTGCCGGGAGTGAATTGCGGAGCTTGTGGTCTTGCCGGTTGCGGTGGTTATGCAGAAGCAATTGTGAATGGCGGAGAACCAATAAATAAATGTGCGCCCGGTGGTGATGAAGTTGTTGCCAAAATTGCTGAGATTATGGGAATCGAAGCTTCTGCTGCCGATAAAAAAGTAGCTCTGATCCACTGCCAGAGTGGTGGATACAACAACACTTTCTTCCGTTATGATTACCAGGGAATAAAAACCTGTAAAGCAGCCGTTCTGGTTGCCAAAGGGCCAAATCTGTGTAACTACGGCTGTGTTTTTCAAAATGATTGTATTGCCGCTTGTATGTTCGATGCCATTCATCTGGATGAAAACGGAATGCGCATCATCGATAAAGAAAAATGCACCGGCTGTGGAGCTTGTGTAACTGCCTGTCCTCGCGATCTTATCGAACTGGTTCCTATCAAAAAACGCGTTCATGTTTTATGTTCATCGCATGATAAAGGTGCCGAAGCCAGGAAACGCTGCGGCAACAAAACAGCTTGTATCGGCTGCAGTCTCTGCGCAAAGAAATGCCCTAAAGATGCAATTACAATGCAGGATGATCTCGCTGTCATCGATTATGAAAAATGCATTAATTGCGGAATGTGTGCCGATGTCTGCCCGACTGGTGCAATTTTCGATCCTTTAAAAGAAGTTCGTGCCAAAAAGAAAGCAGAAGCAAAAGCCAAAGCAGAAGCTGCAAAGAAAAAATTGGCAGACAAGAAAACCGCAGATAAAAAAGAAGATAAATAAGAGGTTTTTATGAAAAGCTTTTTCGAAATCCTGAAGATCAAGCGACTACGCTTGAAAGGTCAAAAACTCTTGACCAAAGGAGATTTCGAGAAAGCTTTTCCTGTTTTTCAGAAAGCTGTCTTGCTGGATAATTCCTACGAAAATATTTACAATCTTGCTCTTTGCCAAACAGCTTTGGGAAAATACGAAGATGCAGAAGCTTATCTGGACAAGATAAATCAGGAGATTCCCGGCAATGAAATGATCCTGCTAACTTTGGCTGAAACAAAATTGATGCAGAAAAAATGGCAGGAATCGATCGATCATTTCCAGAAATTAACCGAAATAAATCCGCGTTCTGAATCTTATAAAAAGTATCTTGCACTTTCCAAGGATGAAGTGGAAAGAGAAAAATATGTAAGCAGTAAAATGCTGCTTTTCAAAGCAACTGAAGCACTCCAGCAAAAAAAAGATGAGGAAGCGCTAAAACTGCTGATAGAAGCGGATGAGACATATCCAGAAAATGCTAATATTCTGAATAATATCGGCAGCATTTACATGTTGATGAAAGACTATAAAAATGCTTACAAATATTTCTCGGAAGCTCTCAAGTACGATCGGAATAACCAAAGAATAAAAGAAAATATTCTGGCAGCTCGCAGAAAAATAAAGAAATAGCTTCATTTGATAAAACTTGATGATGAAAAATTCTATCATTGACAAAAGAATGAAATTTGCAGATTCTTGCCAAAGTAAATAAAAACAGGTATGTAAGGAAATATGAAGAGAGTTTTGCTGCTGTTAATTCTGATACTGATCACTGGTTCTTCTTTTGCCAATATTTTCATCGATATGTATCATAAAGATTATGGCGTTATCAACCGCAGCGTGCTTGTCTTCAGCTCAAAACCTGAATATAAGATCATTGAAAATGAAAACGATATTCAGCTGAATATTGTGAATTGCACCAAAGATATAAATATTCAGAATCAACAATTTCTTCAAAGTGCCGTTATCGAATCTTTCGATTATTATTCCACCGAAGATAAAGTAATGGTGATCATATCCATAAATTCACAAAATCAATTGGAAAAACAAACAAAATACAGTCTGGAAAAATATGAAATTGAAGATGAAGTTTACAAATTGATCCTGGATGTTTATGCTACCAAAACTCCCAAGACTTACCAGGAATACAACAGTTTCGCCTATTTCTTTGAAGCTACGGGAAAACCTGATACTGCAAGACCTTATCGGGAAATGGCAAACAAATTGAAAGAAGAGCTTCCTCCTGAAACTGTTATTCAACAGGATCAGCAGATAACTCAGCAGCAACAGCAACAACAATCTTCCAAGAATCGTCTGGTTCGTTCTATCCAGAATTTCCTGACTCCGGGAACGATAATCCTAATTATTATTGCAATCATTTTAATAGCTGCGATTACTTTCACATTAGCTTTTGTTCTGAAAAAGAAAACCGCTGGAGTTGTTAGTAATAAAAGTCTGCGTCTTACATCTGGTTTCGGCAGTGAAGAATTTCGGCGAAATCTGATCCAGCTTCTGGAAAAGAATTTCTGGGGTGCAGAAGAAATTGCATTGGAACTGGAAATGAGTACGAACGATGTTTATCGTTCTACTGCTCCCGAATTTGCCGAAGAACTGGAAAAAGAAGAATAAAATAATATAATTAACTGTCATTCTGAGTTAACTTTTAGCTTTACCTGCGACTGAGTCCGGCGAAGCTTTGCCAAGCCGGAACGATCTCGTGAGATTTCTCTCAACTTTATTTAAAGAGGAAGTTGGACTTCACGTCTCGTGGAGTCTGTATGTTTCTGAACTTCGTCTGGAAGTTTATATTTAATTGATCGAGGACGATCAAAATGAAACTTATAGTTCAATCGAGACGAATGAACTAACCTTTCGTGAAAACAATTGAGATTCTTCCCACCTGTGTCGGCGAAGCTTGGCAGACCTGGTGGAATTGGAAAAAACTAGCAGCAAAGCTGCATTCCACAGGGCTGGCAGAATGACGAAATTTTTTATATTTAATCAGCGTTTATTTGCATTCATCTGCGGTTAATTTAATAAAAGAAATTGACTCATTTCTTTCTATACAAATATTCGATTGAGATAAATTAATGAGGAGGGCACATGAAAAACTTTCGATTAGTTTTTGTTTTATTTTTTATTTTCAGTCTAAACCTGATCTGGAGTCAAAGCATCGCACGCTGGTATACTTCGATGGGAGATTTTGAAGTAACATTGCGCGAAGATCTGATGCCGATTACAACAAATAACTTTCTGGACCTAACCAATTCAAACTTCTATGATAACCTGATTTTTCACCGTGTTATTGCAGATTTCATGATCCAGGACGGCTGACCACTGGGAACAGGCTACGGAGGTCCGGGCTATACAATTCCAGATGAATGGAATCCACTGGTAAATTATAATGAACCTTATGTAATCGGAATGGCAAACACTGGCGCACCAAATTCTGCTGGATCACAATATTTCATAACAGTAGAGCCGACAACCTGGTTGAATGGCGATTATGCTGCTTTTGGTCACGTGACAATGGGAAGCGATATCGTGGAAGACATCAGTGAAGTTCCTACAGATGCAAACGATAAACCGTTAGTTGACGTTGAGATCGACAGTGTGCGAATTATGACAGCACAATTTTACGGGTTCAGTCCCGAAGAAGATTCGCTTTATGTGAATGCCGGCGATCCGCTGGTTTTCGGAATGCTTACAAATGAACCGGATGTAACTTTCAGTTGGTACGTGGACGATGAACTTCAAACCGAAACAGGTTTTCTTTTCAATGTTTCGCTTACTGTAAATGGTTGGCATGAAATCGTGGGAATCGGTACAAAAAATGGCTATGATTATGCAAAAACCTGGTGGGTTGAAATAACAGGAGGTTCTCATCTTGATGATATTCTAACGGCAAACAAAAATGTTCTTCTGCCAAATTCACCTAATCCATTCAATCCGGAAACGAATATTTCCTTCTATTTGAATGCTGCTGAAAAAGCCGTTTTGAAAATTTACAACGCAAGAGGAGAATTGGTGAAAATTCTGGTTAATTCTCAGCTTACAGCCGGTTTCCATTCCTATATTTGGAATGGAACAGACTCTTCCAACCAAAATGTTGCCAGCGGAATTTATTATTATCAACTTCGAGCAGGAAATCAAACACAAACCCGCAAAGCACTTTTATTGAAATAAAAAATTACTAAACTCCCGATTCATCTTTTTGTGGATCGGGAGTATTATTTTGGATTTATATGAAAATAGCAATTATAGGTTTTGGCGCAGCCGCAATTGGTTACATCGAAAGAATTAAAAATTCGCCACATGAGATCCATGTTTTTGAAAAAAGCAAAGACATCTACTCTTCCAGTATTTCCGGTATTCGAGCTGATGGGAAATTATTTGTTTCCCGCGAAATGGGTGGCAGCATCGAAGTGGATGAAGCTTTGCAGAATAAGCTAGTACAATTTTATCTGGATAAGACTGATAATAATCAATTTGAGCGGGGAAGTTCATTCTCTTCCAAAACGTTTTACAAACAATTTTACGAGAAGGGGTTTCAACCCATTCATTCCGAATTTTATCATTTGGGAACAGATCAACTCAAACAGGTTTTATACAAAATTTACGAAGATTTCAAGCTTCATAAAAATATTTTTTTTCATTTCAGCGAAAATATAACCGATATCGAACCGATAGCTGGAAAAATCATTATTAATGCAAAAGATACTTTCGATAGAGTGATAGTTGCAGTCGGCAGAAGCGGTCATAAATTGGTTAAGAGGATCATTTCCAAATTTCCAAAACTGATCACCGATAATACCAGGGTCGATCTTGGTGTGCGTTTCGAGCTTCCCGATCATATCGTGGAAGAGTTGAATAAAGAAATGTATGAATTCAAGGTGAAATACCGTAGCAAAACCGGTTATATGGTGCGCACTTTCTGCAACAATCCCAGCGGTTATGTTGTCACCGAAACTTATGAAGATTTCGTTACTGTGAACGGTCATTCCAAACTGCATGAAAAAAGCAAGAATACAAATTTCGCAATCCTGACGACCGTTCAACTAACAGAGCCTTTTAACGATCCCGTCGGATACGGATCGCATATTGCTCAATTGTCGAACATTCTGGCAGGCCAGAATAAAGTGATCTTGCAGACTTACGAAAATTTTGTGAATTCCAAGCGTACAAAACACCTTTATCGGGTTCTTCCCACTTTAGATAGTAATAGTTTTATTCTGGGAGATATCAACCTGGCTTTTCCGCGCCGTATTGCGGAAAGTATAATTGATTTTATCGATAATCTGGATAAAGTCGTTCCCGGAATTGCCAATGGTGACAATCTGCTTTACGCTCCAGAAATCAAATTTTATTCAAACTTGCTGGATAATAATCATTTTAATAATTTGAAATTCATTGGAGATTGTTCCGGTGGCACCAGATCGATAATTTACGCCACAGCTCATGGCTGGCAGATGGCAGAAACAACGCTGGATGATTGAAGATTTACGATTGAAAAAGCTCCCCTTTGTAAGGGGAGAAGAGAAACGAAGTTTCGAAGTGGGGTTTTAGATTGAAGATTGAAAATTTGAATTCCTTATTTCTCCCTTGTTAAGGGGAGATGCCGACAGGCAGAGGGGTTATTGATTTACGATTTTAGATTTAAGAATGATAAAGCTCCCCTTTGTAAGGGGAGAAGAGAAACGAAGTTTCGAAGTGGGGTTATAGATTTAAGATTTACGATTGAAGATTTACGATTTTAGATTTAAGAATGAAAAGCTCCCCTTTGTAAGGGGAGAAGAGAAACGAAGTTTCGAAGTGGGGTTATAGATTTAAGATTTACGATTTACGATTGAAGATTTACGATTTTAGATTTAAGAATGAAAAGCTCCCCTTTAAAGGGGAGAAGAGAAACGAAGTTTCGAAGTGGGGTTTTAGATTTAAGATTTATTTAATTATCAGATTCCTTATTTCTCCCTTGTTAAGGGGAGATGCCGACAGGCAGAGGGGTTATCTAAGATTGAAGATTTAATTAATCATCAGGAGGAGTCATGAAAACATTCAAATGCGTAATAAAACGCAGCGGTGCGAAAGTTCCTTTCAAACTGGAAAGAATTGCTAATGCTATTTATCGAGCTGCCGTAGCTGTAGGCGGTCGCGACAAAGAAAAGGCACAATTTCTGGCCGAACAGGTTTTGCAAAATCTCCGGAAAAATTTTCCAGCCGATCATGATCCTCATATCGAAGAAATTCAGGATTGCGTAGAAAAAACTCTCATCAAAAATGGCAACGCACAAGTAGCAAAAGTTTATATTTTATATAGAAATGAGAAGAAGCAAAAACGCGATGACAAAGCTCTGAAAGCATCTATTCCCTCTCAAAATATTCCCTGGTCCAAGTTGTGGAAAATCCTGGATTGGACAGTCGATCACGATCTGCATACAATTGAAGCAATTAATAAGCATATCAGGAATAAACGCTTTCCCCATGTCATCCACGAATGTGAAGAACTTTATCAGGAAGACATCGGCATAGCTGCCAAAATGATCGCAGAACGTGGTGATGATTTGAAAATGGTTTTCGTGAGCGGTCCATCATCTTCCGGTAAAACAACGACAACTATCAAACTGGAAGAAGATCTCAATAAAATTGGTTTGAAATTCAAAGCTTTTGTAGTGGATAATTATTTTTTCGATCTGGCTATGCATCCCAAAGATGAATTTGGCGATTATGACTTTGAAACACCGCAGGCTCTGGATATTCCGCTCATCAACGAACATATCAGCAAATTGTGTAACGGCGAAGAAGTGCTGATTCCATTTTATGATTTCAAAACCGGAACACGTCATTTGGAACGTTCCAAAATGAAACTGAAAAAAGGTGAAATTCTGCTGATTGACAGTCTGCATGGATTATATCCGCCCATGAGTGAAAGTATTTCTGATAATCAGAAGTTCAAAGTTTATATCGAATCGCTTTTGCAGGTTAAAGATAATGATGGAAAATACATTCGCTGGAGCGACATTCGCATGATGCGCCGCATGCTTCGTGATGCCAGCCATCGAGCCTACAAGCCTCAGCAGACTTTGGAACATTGGCATTATGTTCGCGCCAGTGAGATGCGTCACATAATTCCCAATCAGACTAGAGCTGATTACATCATTTCCAGCGGAATGCCCTATGAATTGCCACTTTATAAAGCCAGTTTGTTTGCCGAATTTGAAAAATGGAAAGATGCTTATCGGAACAATCCTGAAAAGGAAGATGCTGATCTGCGAGCTCAAAGAACCTTTAATGTTCTGAAACAATTCGAAGCTGTTGAAGACGATTCTCCTGTTCCAAAAGATTCGGTTCTGCGTGAATTTATTGGCGGAAGCAAATACGAGTATTGAAGATTGAAAAAGCTCCCCTTTTAAGGGGAGAAGAGAAACGAAGTTTCGAAGTGGGGTTTTAGATTTAAGATTGAAAATTTGAGTTCCTTATTTCTCCCTTGTTAAGGGGAGATGCCGACAGGCAGAGGGGTTATCTAAGATTGAAGATTTACGATTGAAGATTTACGATTTTAGATTTAAGAATGAAAAGCTCCCCTTTGTAAGGGGAGAAGAGAAACGAAGTTTCGAAGAGGGGTTTTAGATTTAAGATTGAAAATTTGAGTTCCTTATTTCTCCCTTGTTAAGGGGAGACAGAGTGACGAATCGTTAGTTTTGTTCGTTGCTACTTTATCAACAATTTCTCAGCTTTTTCCAAATCTTCCGGTGTATCGATGCCGATTCCCTCATATTCCGTTTCGATCATTTTGATGCGAATGCCATTTTCCAGAAGTCTCAGCTGTTCTAATTTCTCAATCTCTTCCAATTTACTTTTCGGCATATCCACAAATTTAAACAGCATTTCACGCCGGAAAGCATAAACACCTACATGTTTATAATATTGTGGAGTCTGATTTTTATCACGATCGAAAGGAATGACAGAACGGGAGAAATAGAAAGCAAAATTAGCTTTATCACAAACGACTTTTACCTTGTTGAGATTTTCAATGTCTTTTGAAATTTCGTGCATTAAGGATGCAACCTGCACGTTTTCATTATCGAAAGAAGCGATCAGATTTCGTAATGGCTTGCTAGAAATAAAAGGTTCGTCACCTTGAATATTCACAACTATATCAGCATCTTTGCAGCATTCCAATTTGAGGCAAACTTCAGCAATTCGGTCAGTTCCGCTCTGATGTTTTTTACTGGTAAGTGACACTTTCCCGCCAAAACTATCTACTGTTTCATAAATCCGCTGATCATCTGTTCCCACTACAACGCAGTCGAACAATCCGGTTTTTACAGCTCTTTCATAAACGTGTTGGATGATAGGTTTATTGCCAAGTTTTGCCAATAATTTTCCGGGAAATCTGTTGGAATCATAACGGGCAGGAATTATTGCAATCGCTTTCATTTTTACCTCAAGATCATTTCAAGATATACCTTGTAGCTGCGTAGATTATCTTTTAATTCGGATGTAACATAGCTGCGAGTGACCTGCATCTCTTCCAGTTTCAATCTAGTTTCAATAGCGATTTTTTTAGTAATATTTTCATCTTTGCTCAGAAGCTGGGATTGCACATTTTTTTCCAGATATTTTGCCAGTTCAAAACGTGCTTCTTCAGTTGCTCTCTGCCAGGCAGAAATCAGGTTGGAAGAACTCTCGGAAGCATAACAACGAATTCCATTTTCATCCACTTTCAGGCCATCATTCTCATACCAATCGGGAAAATTTGCAATGAACTTGGTTGTGCACAAACTGGATAAACTATCACCATTTTCAGCAAAAAGTGCCAGATAAAATTCGTAATAAAAAGCTTCGTCCAAGAGTTGAAGATTTTCGTAGATTCTTTGTGTTTCTTCCGGTGAAGAACTCACATTCAATTTGAATTCTGCCGAACCACCCTGAAGATAATTTTCTTTATCGGTGGAAGCAGCTTTTTCAATCGTGTAAGAAGCTTTATTTCTGCTGTGAACTATCGTTGCCATTTGCTTGGCAGCATCTTTCATTTGATCTTCATAGATCGTACGAGATGCAATTCCTATCACACAATCTCTTCCTGCTGGAATTTGGTAAACCCAGGCTGGAAGTGGTTCTTGTACTATTTTTTTAACTACTTTTGGTGGCTTCGCTTCCGGCTTTTTGGAAGCGCAACTAACCAACAAAACTGCAATAAAAATCAACAAAATTAATTTTTTCATAGTTCCACCTAAATATCAAACTTACTTTGTCATCTTGAGGAATCCTGTTGCATTACTTTCCAAAAGATCTCCTGAAATTTCTTTTAGCTTTATTTCTCGCTTTGTATGTAAAAGAGATTCTTCCAAAGAACATCGTGCATGAAACGTCCAACCTTCGCAAAGCTTCTGCCTTCGTCATTGACTACGGCATGACAAGTCGGCTTGGCAGGCCCGGTGGAATTGGAAAAGCCAGCAGCAAAGCTGCATTCCACAGGGCAGGCAGAATGACGATTAAATCACTCATCTTTACTCTTCACGAACACATTATTTTTCTTTAACCAGACCATTAATGATGTAATGTCGGTATGATTAACTCCCGAAATTCGGGAAGCCTGACCCAGCGAAGTTGGTTTGATCTTATTCAATTTTTCACGCGCTTCGTAGGCGATGGAATCGATCTTCATATAATCGATATCGATTGGAATTGGTGAATTCTCCATTTTCTCAAACTTCTCGATCTCCGCCAATTGCCTATTCAAATAGCCTTCATACTTCACTTCCAACGTCAATTTCGTTTTTATTTCTTCACTCACATCATCAGCGATTTTATAACCAAACCTTTCTAAATCGTCAAACTCTATTTCCGGTCTTTTTAAAATATTTATCAGTTTTGTCGGCTCGCGCAGCTCTTCCATTTTCTTTGTTTTCTTGTTGGAAAGCTTCTGCATTTCGCGCTGGAAAATCTCTCTCATTTTACTGAATTTCTGCCAGCGCATATCGCTTACTAAGCCCAATTTATAACCAGTCGGCATCATTCTTTCATCAGCATTATCCTGACGTAAAAACAAACGATATTCAGCTCGAGAAGTAAAAAGTCGATAAGGTTCTGTTGTTCCCTTTGTTACCAAGTCATCCAGCAGGACTCCCAGATAGGAACGTGAACGATCAAAGATCATGGGATCTTTTTTATCCAAAGAAAGAACAGCATTTATTCCTGCTGCCAAACCTTGAGCTCCAGCTTCTTCATAACCCGAAGTTCCATTGATCTGACCAGCTAAATACAATCCGGAAATCTTCTTACTTTCCATGGTAGCCTTTATTTCGTTGGGAATTATGTAATCATATTCAATTGCATATCCATAGCGGATGATCGCAGCTTTTTCCAAACCCGGAATGGAGTGTACAATTTGCGTTTGAACTTCCGGCGGCAAGCTGTTGGAAATGCCATTCACATAAGCTTCAAAAGTGTTTTTTCCTTCCGGCTCGATGAAAACCTGATGATGTTCTTTGTGAGAAAATTTAACTATTTTATCTTCGATGGAGGGACAATATCGCGGTCCAACTCCGTCGATAAATCCGCCATAAAGCGAAGACCTTTTTAAGTTTGAATTGATTATCTTGTGCGTTTTGGGATTGGTAAAAGTAAGGTAACAACTCACGGAATTATCCAGTTTGATATCTCGATAAAAGGAAAATCCCTGTGGATCTTTATCACCGGGCTGTTCATCCAATTTGTTGTAATCCAAAGTTCGCAGATCCACACGCGGTGGACTTCCTGTTTTAAATCTGGCAATTTCCAATCCCGATTTTATCAGCGATTCTGAAAGTTTGTTCGAAGCAGGTTCTCCTGCTCTGCCGGCACTATAATGAACTTCTCCTACATGAACCAAACCACGCAGAAAAGTACCGTTTGCCAAGATTACTTTGGGAGCAAAATAGCTTTCTCCCAGATTAGATTTTACTCCAATTATCTTCTTTTTATCGGAACTCAAGATCAATTCATCGATGATCGATTCTTTGATCTCCAAATTGGATTGCTCCTCCAAAGTGTGATGCATGAAAATGGAATATTGGGTGCGGTCATTTTGGCAGCGTGGAGCCCAGACAGCTGGACCTTTTTTGCGGTTCAGCATACGAAACTGAATTCCGGTGATATCAGCCGCTTTACCGATCTGTCCACCCAAAGCATCAAGTTCCCGTGCTAGATGTCCTTTTGCTGGTCCACCCACGCTCGGGTTACAGCTCATTCTGCCGATCGATTCGATCTTGATAACAATAATGAGCGTGTTCGCTCCCATTTTGGCAGCTGCCATCGCTGCTTCAATGCCGGCATGACCTGCTCCAACCACGATAACATCGTATTTTTTCATATTTCCAATTTTCATCTTTTCCAAATCAATTGAATGAACTTAGATGTCAAGTTTGATAAATTCGCTTGCATCCCACGAAAAATATTTATTTTCAAAAATCAACAAAAAAAACTATAATTTCATTTTTGCCAAGCCCATGAATTTTTAACCTGTGAAATCAATTCAATTTCACTGGGTTATTCATGGGAAAAACAAGCAAAACCTTTTATAGTAAACATTTCAATGGTTTGTTATTTGTGCAAACGGTTGAAACCGTTGACCGATATATTTCTCTTATCAAGATTCTGGCCTTTGTTTTTGCTGGTCACGCCGGTATAATTGAACAATATCCTAATATAAATGTTGAGGAAGAAATTATCCCGAAAGCAGATATTACTTTTAATATCTATCCCAAATCCGTTTAATCCCACTGTTACTTTCAAAATTAAAGCAGAAGATTATGACAATCTTCAAATTGAGATTTTTAACGTAAAAGGGCAAAGGATAAAAACCTTGCCTGTCATCCTGAGCGGAGTAGAAGGGTCTATCACCTGGAACGCCGAAAACCAAGCTTCCGGTGTGTATTTTTGTAAGCTTGTAAACCTCGAAACCAAGAAGCAGCTTGCTTTGCAGAAAGTAACGTTATTGAAATGAAATCCACCTTGAAAAGGTTTCTCTCAATTCAACTTCGTGCTTAACACTTTCAAGGTTCAATCCAACTCTGAAAGTCTTAACTGGCAGAATTCTCGAATGAAAGCTTTTCAGAGTTTATTCTTTATGAATCTTTGTTTCTTTCCGGTTGTCCTTAACTCTAATTTCCTTTTGAGTCAATTCCAACTGATCAAGTGATAAGCTCTTCATTTATTAACAGTTTCTTTTTTGATTTGACAAAGAACCGCTATCCAAAAGTTTAGAACAAGTTATTAATAATATTGGAGTTAATTTATGGCAAAGCAGGCAAGAACTGCAATAACACCGACTCGGGAAGAAAATTATCCTGCCTGGTATCAGCAAGTGGTAAAAGCAGCAGATATGGCAGAAAACAGCGATGTTCGCGGATGTATGGTCATCAAGCCCTGGGGTTATGCGATCTGGGAAAATATTCAGCGTGAACTGGATGACAAATTTAAAGAGACCGGACATGTAAACGCTTATTTCCCTCTGTTTATTCCCAAAAGTTTTTTTGAAAAAGAAGCTGAGCACGTGGAAGGTTTTGCCAAAGAATGCGCGGTTGTTACACATTCCCGCCTGGAAGATGACGGCAAAGGCGGCTTGAAACCAGCTGGTCCACTCACCGAAGAACTCATCGTGCGACCTACCAGTGAAACAATTATCGGAGCATCTTTCAGTAAATGGGTAAATTCTTATCGCGACTTGCCACTACTTATAAATCAATGGGCAAATGTGGTTCGTTGGGAACTGAGAACTCGACTTTTTTTGAGAACCACTGAATTTTTATGGCAGGAAGGTCATACAGTTCATGCTACAAAGCAGGAAGCGATAGATGAAACAATGATGATACTGAAATTGTATGCAGATTTTGCCCGGGAGTTTCTGGCGATGCCCGTTATCGAAGGCGAAAAGACCGAATCGGAAAGATTTCCCGGCGCAGAATCTACCTTTACTTTTGAAGCAATGATGCAGGATAAGAAAGCTCTGCAGGCTGGAACTTCTCACTTTCTGGGACAAAAATTTGCCAAAGCTTCCGAGATAAAATTTCAAAATGCAGAAGGTTTTGAAGAATTTGCCTGGACTACTTCCTGGGGCGTTACAACCCGATTGATCGGTGCTCTTGTAATGACTCACAGCGATGATAATGGACTGATCCTTCCTCCCCGCATCACACCAACTCATGTCGTTATCGTTCCTATCTACCGAAATGAAGAAGAAAAGAAACTGGTGATGGATTTTACCAATAACCTGATCGAAAAAACTAAAGTGCTCCGCTATCATGAAAAGAAAATCCAGATTCATGTGGATGATCGTGATCTGCGGGGTGGCGAAAAACTGTGGGAATGGATAAAAAAAGGTGTGCCAATTCGTTTGGAAATCGGTCCTCGTGATATTCAAAATAATTCAGTTTTTATGGGAAGACGAGATAAAGCACCCAAAGACAAAAAGAGTTTAAACGCTGATGATTTTGTAAAAAATATAACTTCCATTCTGGATGAAATGCAGATTAATATCTATCAGAAAGCTCTGAAATTCCGAAAAGAAAATACTTTTGAGATTGATGATAAAGATGAATTCTATAAATTCTTCACTCCAAAAAATGAAGAAAATCCCGAAATTCACGGCGGATTTGCCTACAGCCACTGGTGCGGAAATGCAGCTTGTGAAGAAAAAATCAAAAACGATCTGAAAGTTACTATTCGCTGCATTCCATTAGATTCTAAGGAAGAATCTGGTAAATGTTTTTGCTGTGGAAACGATAGCAAAAAGCGTGTGATTTTAGCGAAATCATATTAGGTCAACTTCCGAATGTTACAGAAATCCTGTATCTTCGGAATGTTTGATATAAATTTATGAAAACTAAAATAACCCCTCTGTTCTGTTTAGAAGAGCAGAACATCTCCCCTTAACAAGGGAGAAACTTAAGGAAAAAGGATTTTAATATAAAATGAAATTCTGGATTGATAAAGACGGATTCATCTATTTGTTCCAGGCACTCAAAGCAGCTGGAGCGATCCCAACTTATAAAGAAGTAAGTTTTGCTATAAAACGTGGCCAGGTAATGGTAAACGATGAAACCAGTTTTAAACAGCGTCATGTTTTAAAAGGTGGTGATACTGTAAAATATAAACGCCTTCACATGAAAATAATGGAACGAGATGATCTGGGTAGAACCAAGAAAGACATTTTGCGTGAAACTGAACCGGAAGGAAACGTTCGGCATGGCAACTTGAAAGGTTGGAAAGCAAAACCGCTTATAAAAGAGATCAACATTGATACAGAACTTGCAGAAACATCACGCAAAGTACATGAATTACTCACCAAAAAAGAATTAACACTAAGTTTAGCAGAATCTTGTACCGGAGGAATGATACAGGAAATTATTACTCAATATTCTGGTTCTTCATTATATTTTATGGGTGGAATAACTTCCTATGCAGATAGTGCGAAGATAAAAATATTGCATGTAAAAAGAGATACATTGAAAAAACACGGTGCTGTCAGTGAAGAAACTGCCATCGAAATGGCAACAAATTGTGCTGAGATTTTCCAATCTACAATTGCGGGTTCAGTTACCGGAATTGCGGGACCTACCGGAGGTTCCAAAAATAAACCTGTGGGAACTGTACATATCGCACTTTATATTGATGGAAAAGTTATTCAAACTAAATATGTTTTCAGTGGCGATAGAGAAATGATTCGCAAAAAATCAACTCATACCCTATTTAAATTGATTTTAGAAAATATTTAATGCAAATTTAATTTATAAATATATATAATGTCACCAACTTACAAAAAAAATGAGTTTCACCTTGAAAAAAAGTTCTTGTCAAGAAGTCGGCAGAGAATTTTGTGAGGTCTAAGAATGTGGGGTATTGATGCTTAGAAAGCTCATTATTCTGGTAAGTTTGTTTTTACCATTATGTCTTCTGGCAAATTCGTTTGAAGTTATTGAAATGGAAGAAGATTATTTAATGGTAAAATTTACTCTTCCAGATTATCAAATTGAGAAAGTTGAAAGAAATAGTGTACAATATGATCGCATCTTTTGTAAAGGCGCTGCTTACACAAATGATCGTGATCGTTATGTACTGCCATTTTTTGGTGAAACTATCGGTTTGCCAATTGATGGAAATATGCATATTCGCATCATCGATCAGCATCAAACCAAAATTTCCACAAATTTTTTATTGCCTGTTCAAGAATCTTTTTATGAAGAAAATCCAAATGGAAGAAAAAAACAGAGATCAAACGAGCTTTACCCTCCCCTATTATTAAAGAAAAACGAACCGGCATATCTGGGAGATAGATATTTTTGTGGATTCAGTATTTTTCCTTTTCAATATAATGAAGCAACTAAAACAATAAAAGTAACTACAGAATTAACTTTTAGAATCGACATCGAAGGTGTCGATAACGGGCGATCTACATTTACAAGAAGTGAAAATTTCATCGATAAATACGGAGACGAATTTTTCCTGAACAATCGTTTTTCGCAAAATTGGCGAAGACCGCGGGAAAACACTTCTGGTTCTTATTCCAGCAATCGAGACGGCGATCTTGTTAATGAAGTTCAGATTATTGTAGATGAAGAAGGAATCTATAAAATAACTCGCCAAATGCTGCAGGATGCGGTATCCGATCCTGAATTTCCCATCGATTTTGAAATGGCTTTCGATTGGAATGATATCGATCCACGTTTTCTGGAATTGAGAAATGAATATGGTGTTGTTCCCATAAACTTTGTTGGTGAAGCTGACGGTTCTTTCGATTCAAATGATTATTTCGAATTCTTCGGAGACAGGCATAACGGCGATAATGAATTCAACGACGATTTTACAGCAGAAAACGTTTATAATCTTTCTTTAGAAGATCATTTCGGAAGCCGCATGGCTATCGAAAATGGTGGTTTGAATGCCGTAAATCCGAATGCCATAACTGTGCCAACCTCCTTCCTGCAAACTGTAAGAATTGAACAGCAAAGCTTGACCGATCTTCTGGTTGCTCAATGGGAATTTAATACACCTAATTTCTTTAGAGAAGATATCTGGTTCTGGGATAAAATTACTGCTCCCAGCCTGCATGCCTATCCTTTTGATATCCAATATCCGGTTGAATCAAATAGCCGTCGATTTACTGCAGAGGTTTGTTTGTTTGGTCTTACATATAATCGTTATAATTACGAAGAAATCAATCATAAAGCTCAGATAAATATCAATGAAACACTGATCGACATCGATGAATGGTATGGTCAAACTGAAAAGATATTGAACAACAACGATAATCCACTTGTAAATCTTCATTTGCAGCATGGAGAAAATATTCTTTATGTAAATCTTCCAGGAATTCCCGGCATTGAAAATGAAAGCGTTTTACTTGATTATCTTGAATTGAATTACTGGCGTGAATATAAAACAGATACGAACTATCTCCATTTTCAACGTCCTCCCGATCAATCCTCAGGCATCTATGAATTTGAACTGGAAAATTTTTCCACTCCCGATATTTCAGTTTACAAACTCGGCTCCAGTAAATTTGAAAATGTACTCATAACTCCTGACGATGATACAGGTGGTGCGCCATACATGGCTACTTTTCAAGACAGTATAAACCTGGATTCCTTTGAATACATCGCTGTTACCGACAGCATGAAAAAAGTTCCGCTAAAGATTCAGCCAAATCTTCCGTCATCTTTGCGTGATCCTATGAATTCAGCGGAGTATATCATTATTACTGCTCAAGAATTTAAGCAGAATGAATTTTTGCTGCAGTATAAACAAGTTTGGGAAGATGAAGGTCATGTTCTTAAGATCGTATCCGTAGAAGATATATTTGACGAATTCAATGGTGGTATTCGATCTGCAGAAGCAATTCGAGATTTCTTGAGCTATGCCTACAATAACTGGAGTGCTACATTACTTTCTCACGTGTTGCTGTTGGGTGATGGCCTTACTGATGAACGAGATAACAGTCCACTTCGTGGAAACAATTTGATCCCTTTCAAAAACGTTTGGGTTGAAGCTCGTGGTGCTATTGCCAGCGATAATTGGATGGCTTGTATTATCGGAGACGATCCGGTAGCCGATATCAGTATCAGCAGAATCACGATCTGGCAGGAAGATCAGATCGGACCTGTTTTGGATAAATCTATTTATTATAAAAATACAAATAACTTTGAAGATTACTGGCACAGCAATGTTACACTTGCAGCCGGCGGAAATCCAGGTGAAGGCTCTTTTTTCGCTTTGCAAAGTGAAAATGTTCGTCATACTTGGATACCAGACAAGTTCAACGTAAAAAGAATATATTGTAATGTGCAAAATCTGCCCTCAGGATATTTTGGTAACACAACCAGTCTAATCAGCAATATCAATGACGGATCTGTTTATGTTCAATTTATGGGTCATGGTGGCGGCTATGTCTGGGCAGATTATAACCTTTTGAATAAATATGATATTAATACATTTAATAATGAGAATTATCCACTTGTATCCAGCCTTTCCTGTTATGGTTCGGCTTTCAATTTTGCCGGCTCCTCCTGCATCGGAGAAGAACTGATCCTTACACCGGGCAAAGGAGCGATCGGACATATCGGTTTTACAGGTTATGGCTATTTGAATGCTGATGAATATTTTGCACTTAAGATCAATCAGGCACTTTTTGGTCTTAACATGTCGAACGTAGGTGAAATAGTTGATTTCACCAAGGCACAATTCTATGCCCATTATGGAAATGGTGCAATTGGTAATGCTTTAACAAGCGGTTGCGCACTTCTGGGCGATCCATTTATCAACATTTACATTCCCGATGAAACAGTTGATATTGAATTGAATGATCATAACCTTGCTGTTGGTGATACATTGCAATTTTCAGCATTTGTAGGTAATGATATCGAAGAAGGAAAATTCGTAATCTATGATGAAAATGATATTCAACTGCCTTTGAATCTATATTTTCCCTTTAATATTCCAAACACAAATGGTTATATTAATGGAAGTTTCATAATTCCTGATGAATATAGCGGAATTACGAATCATTCAGTAAAACTTTTTGCTCAAGGACCAGAAAAAGAACTGGTTGGAATTGACGACTATTCGATTGGTCAAGCGGTGCTTTCCAACCTGACAATAACTCCCGAGCAACCAACAGAATATGACGAAATAATGATCGGAGCTGATTTCTTCGATGAAGATGGAATCGATCAAGTTAAGTTTTATAATCTTTCCGAAGGATATGCTTTGGATATGGTAAATGTGGAAGATAATTATTATCAGCTAAACCAGATACTTCCTCCACACATTCCCGGCAGTGATATCGACTTCCGATTTAAGATCTTTGATGCTATCGGAGACTCAACTACAACTGATAATTATGAAGTTATTATTGCAGGACCTGATCTCTGGTTGGAACATATTCAGTTATCTGAATTTAATAATGAACCAGCAGTTAAACTTTTTATGCGAAATATTGGTGAAATCGATGCTCCCGGATTCAACCTTAGAATATATGATGCTCTGGATAATTATAATCTTCTGTCTACTCAAAGTATCGATCCTTTAGCAGTATCAGAAGGAAGATGGGTTTATGTTCCGCTTCCACTTATGAATAATTTCTCTAAATTCTTTGGAATTATCAATCAATACGGTGAATCTTTTGCGGAGATCACTCTTTCAAATAATATGCTGCTTTCCGATATATATCAGATGAATATGTATCTGGCACAAAATGGCACAGTAGCTACCTCTCTTGATAACAATTTTGAGTGCGAATTTTCGTCGGAGATTAACAGTTTGCAACCAATTATTTATATTAATGAAAATGATTATTTGCAACCGCTAAATCAGCCTGACGTTTCCACTGTTGTGCTTCCTGATACCACATATTCCAAAGTATATGAAGTGGGAACTTTGAGTGAAGATATTTTAGCAGATTCAATTGGTCATTTTGTGAATAATGGCAGTATGACAATTCGCATAAATTACAGCTCTACCGATTCTTTAACTCAGTATCTGGAAAACCAGAATAATTTTAATGTTTATCGCTGGGAAGATTATTATGAAAAATGGATAAAAATCGGTGGAACGCTTCACACTGATGAAGATTATATCGAAGTAGAAGTTGATCGAATAGGAACTTACACTATTTTACACAATCAAGATACTACCATTCCTTTTGTAGAAGTAAACGTCGAAGATCAGGAATTGACGCAAACTTATGCTTCACTAAGCAATCCTGATTATATTAAAGTTGGCTATATAGCAAAAGATGGAATTATTTCATACACTATCTTCGATAAAAATGGTATTGATATTTTTGACAGAAAACTATCGCTTCAACTGGATGATGGAACCAATGTAACAGACATAAATGAAAATGAATTTTCTTTGACTGCAACCTATAACAAATTAACAGAATTACCTGTAAAATATCAACTTCCAGATTTGGCAAAAGGCCAATACACTGTTATCCTAAATTGCCATGATGTTAATGGAAATCCCAAAAATATGGTTTTCGAATTTTCGGTAAATTCCAAATTTGATATTTTAAATTTTGCAAATTATCCAAATCCAGTTGAATCAAACACTTTGTATCCCGAAAATGAAGGACGAACCCGTTTTACCTATGTATTAACAGATGATGCCGATGAAGTTTATATTAAAATCTATACCGTAAGTGGAAGATTGGTAAAAACATTCAGAGATTTACCAAGTGCTGTTGGTTATCATGAGTTTCCACGCTCTGATATTGGTTGGGATTGCCGAGATAATAAAGGACATTACCTGGCAAATGGCGTGTATTTTTATAGAATAACAGCAACCAAGGGAAATAAGCGAATCCAGAAAACTCAGAAAATGGCTATTTTAAAATAATTATGAAAAAATATATTTGGTTATTGATTCTAATAAGTTTGGCAGTCGTCCAGCTTCATGCTGGATATTATGCTGGTGATTTCATGGTGATCGGAAACGGGGTAAGGCCTCTTAGTATGGGAGGAGCTTTTTCGGCCGTCGCAAATGATTGTTCAGCAATTTATTGGAATGCGGCTGGACTGGCTCAAATTAGAAAATCCGAGTTAAGCATTAATCATTCATTCCTATACGGCAACCTGGCTTCTTATGATAATTTCACTTTTTGTAAACCTTTGCCAAATGACGTAACAGTAGGTATAAACTGGACTCGATTATCTATCTCCGACATTCCCGTATTCCTGGAAGAACACCTGATTTACAATGTAGATTTCAGAAGTTCTTTTCTGGAATTTAATCTACCAGGCCAACCAGATGACATGATAAAGAGCGCTGATGATCTTTTTCAAATTGCATTTGCCAAACATCTTCATAAAGATCTTTACTTAGGATGGTTATTTCTGGAATTACCGGTTGACTTCAATTTTGGAATCAGCGCAAAATATTTAAATCGTAAAATAGACGAATATAAAGGTTCTGGAATTGGCTTCGATGCTTCCATATTATTTAAAACCAGTTTAGCTGTAATTATTGGAAGAAGCTGGTTGGGAGAATTTGCTTTTGGCTTGAATTATCAGGATATCAGCAATACAAAAATCACCTGGAATACAATGTCTAATCACTCAGATGAAGTAGAAGATAATGTAAAGTTGGGATTCGCTGTTATCCAACCTATTAAGAAATTTAATTCAGAATTGGTGATTGCTGCAGATATCGATTATATTTATGATAATTGCAATCATTATGGAATCGAATATAAATGTAAAGATTTAGTTTCAATGCGGATGGGTATCAACGACAATGATTTTACAACAGGCCTGAGTGTAAAATTGTATGATATAAACATTGATTATGCTTTTACAACCAATGTTATTGGTAATACAAATAGGATAGGGTTAAGATATGAATTTGACAAGTGATTTCACTTATTATCTTGACGGTAAAAACTTAATGAATTTGTTAGGAAAACTTAAAGGAGCTTTTCGTGATTAAAAGAATATTAGTTATTGCAATGCTTATGCTGATTGTTTTGAGTGTAAATGCTCAAACTGAAACAAGCACATCTACTTCCAGTTATAATACTGGTTCCGTTTATATGTATTCAGGAACATTGGAAGGCACAGAACTTCTTAAAATTAAAACTTATATCTGGGGTCAGGTTCGAAAACCAGGTCTTTATATCGTACCAGATGATACAGACCTTCTTACACTAATATCTTCTGCCGGCGGACCTACAGAAAATGCTAATCTTACAAAAATAAGAATTATTAGATCTGTAGAAGGTGAAGAGAAAGTAATGTGGGTCGATCTTCAGGAATATATTGATAACGGCGATTACAATTTAATCCCAAAATTGCAACCTGGTGATACTGTTATCATTTCAGGTTCAGCTTATTATGCATTCACAAAAGCAGTTGCCTGGATTTCCCAGATTGCAGTTATTTTGTCAGTATACATTTCGGTAAATAATATACAATAAATAAGGATTTTTTAATGGAAAACAAACAATTGAATCAATATTATGAAAGCATAGAAGAACAGGAAATAAAGTTATCAGATTATATTAGAATAATCTCAACTTTCAAATGGTTAGTGATCTTTGTATTCTTAGCAGTTTTTGCTGCCACGGTTATCTATACAGCTCGTTCTCCCAGAATATATAAGGCAACTTCAAAAGTCTTGCTTCAGGAAAAGATGACAAATAACCTGCTGTTCACAGGTTTCAATAATACAGCTTCATCGATTAACAACAATATCCAGATTTTGAAGAGTTATCCTGTATTACAACTTACATTTCAGCTTCTAAAACGAGATAATGATTTTGATTCTTTTCCAATCAATCAAATCGAAGGATCTCCCGCAGGATATATAAGAGAAAATTTATCTGTAGATACTGAACGGGAAACCGATATAATGATTATTAATTTTGAATCTACAAATAGTGTGGAAGCGAAAGCAATAGCAAATGCTGCTGCAAGAGCACTTATGCAGCAGGACACCGATTATGCAAGAATTGAATTTCGTAGTACAAGAGAATTTCTGGCAGAACAACTGGAAGATAATGAACGCCAATTAATGGCAGCAGAAGAAGAACTCAGAAATTTTAAACTGGATAATAATATTTCTCTGCTTACGCAAGAAACCGAGCAGCTTATCGAGCAATCTGCAGAACTTTCTGCCTTACTTTCGGCTGCCGAAACTGAAAGAGATGTTTCGCGAAAGCACGTTAATTATCTCCAAAACGAATTATCTCAACAAGACACATTTCTTCTGGATGTAAACAGTGTCTTGACTTCTCCGCTTCTGGAACAATTGAAAACGGAAATCGTTGCAAATCAGACCCAATATGTAAACCTTTTGACCAGATTGGAATATTCTCCCGATCATCCTGAACTGTTAGCTCTGAATAAAGCAATTGAAAGCGCTAAAAAAAGATTGAATGATGAAATTCAAAGAATCAGCTCTGTTAATACAGGTTCCTCCGATCCCCTGCAATATCGAGCTTCTTTGATAGACAAAATTTCCGCAGCTAAAATTGAACTAAATATTAATGAAGCAAAAGTGGCAAGTTTACTGAAAGCGGTAGAAGCATACAATCAGAAAATGTCACTTTTACCTGATACGGAAATTGAACTGGCTAGATTGGAACGAAGCTACAGAATTAGCGAAAAAACATATATTATGCTAATTGAAAAATATGAAGAAGCAAAAATCGTAGAACAATCAAAAGTTGGTAGTATTCGCCTGGTAGAAGAAGCTTTAGCACCAGAAAATCCCATAAAACCAAACATTAAAATGAATCTTCTGATCGGTATTGTGCTTGGTTTAGGTTTGGGAATTGGATTAGCTCTACTTCTTCATTCATTAGATTCCAAAATTAGAAATTTCGATGATGTAAAAAGATATGTAGGACTTCCAGTATTGGGAACTATTCCGCTAATTCAGACTTCCGACTCTGATTTCGATGATGTGGAAAAAATGATGAAAACAGCCAAAGGTGAAGAGAAAAAGGAATTGGAATTAACCCTCCAACAGATGGACTCAAAAATAATCAGTAACTACGCTCCAAAATCTTCAGCAGCTGAGTCTTTCAGGATTTTACGAACAAACCTGGTAGCCAAAAAGAAAGAAGATGAATCAATGAGTATATTGATCACCAGTTCAGGTCCCAAGGAAGGTAAAACAACTATTCATACAAATTTAGCAACTACACTTTCCCAAATGGATGCGAAAGTTATCTTAGTCGATTTGGATTTAAGAAGACCGCGTGTTCACAGCATGTTCCATATTCCCAAAGAAGATGGTATCAGTGATTTTCTGGTCGATAAAACTACTAAGTTAGAACCTTTTATCAAGAAATCATCTGTTCCAAATTTAGATGTTATTACAATCGGTTATATACCACCTAATCCTTCTGAACTTCTCGCATCAAGTAGAATGGATGAAGCAATAAAAATACTGAAAACAAAATATGACTTCATTCTATTCGATGCTCCTCCTGTAATTGCTGTAACAGATGCAATGATACTTGCTAAGAAAATAGATTATCTTTATCTTGTTGTAAGAGTTTCACAAGCAGATAAACTGGTAATAAAACGAGCCAAGGAGCTTTTAGAAAATATTGATGTAGATATTACTGGAGCAGTTATAAACGGAATCATCCCTCAAAGCTATTACAGCAGCAGCGAATATCACTATTACTATTACTACTATTATGGAAAAGAACAGAAAAAGAAGCGTCTCTCTTCGATCTTACGCAAAAATAAACCTGTTTCTTGATATTCTTTCCAAGCGACGGGATGGTTATCATAATATCAGGACAATTTTTTCTGAAATAGAGATTTACGACCGCCTAAATTTTACTTTGACAAAAAATGGTGCTGTTCAGATTTTGTCAGACATGGACTTTGTAAGTGTAGATAAGAATTTAATTTATAAAGTCGCGGTCTTTATAAAAGAAAAATTTAAAGTGAAAGAAGGTGCTGAAGTAGAATTGGAAAAGAATATTCCAATTTCAGCAGGATTGGGCGGTGGAAGCAGCAATGCTGCAACTACAATAATTGCTTTGAACAAAATCTGGAATTTATACTTATCCCAAGATCAAATGCACGAAATTGCTGCTGAATTTGGAAGTGATATAAATTTTTTCCTTCATGGCGGAACTGCTATTGGAGAAAATCGTGGTGAGAAAATAGTTCCTGTTGATGATATTGAAATCGACAATATTTTCCTGGTAAATCCAGGATTTGGAATTTCCAGCAGAGAAGCTTACCAAAATGTAGCTATAAGCACTCCCATTAGTAACTGGAATAAAATTTTAGAAACTGGAGATGTGAAATTCTGCTTCAATAAATTGGAATCTGGCATATCGAAATTTTATCCGGAAATAACAAATATTATAAAATATTTAAATGAGAATGGAGCTGCACAAGCTATTCTCTCTGGAAGTGGAGCTACAGTTATTGGCTTTTGTCCCAATAGAGAAATTGCAGAAAAATTCTCAGAATATTTTTCCAAGAAAAAGTATTGGAATTGCATTACAAAAACAATAAAAAGGAGAACAAAATGAACATTACAGATGTAAAAGTATTTATCAGAGAAAGCAATCAACTGAAAGCATTCGTCAATATCGTTATCGACGATGCATTTATCGTGAGAAACATCAAAGTTATTGAAGGTGAAAATGGACTATTCGTAGCCATGCCAAGCCGTCGTGTCAGCACAGGAGAATATCGCGATATCGCACATCCTATCAACACTGAAACAAGAAATATGATCGAAAAGATCATCATCGAGAAGTACAAAGAAGTCTTGCAAGATGCTCTTTCCAATGCCGAAGGTACTGAAGAACCTAAAGAACAAACTGAAGAATAATCAATGTTTTCAAGGCTCAAGGTTTTTACTGGAAATGCAAACGTCGAATTGGCAAAAGAAGTTGCCAAATTTGCTGGAATTCCTTTGGGAGAAGCTGATGTTTTTAAATTTTCCAATGATAATACATTTGTGAAAATAAATGAAAACGTTCGTGGAGCTGACACATTTATCATTCAACCAACTTGTTATCCTGTTAATGATAACTTGATGGAATTATTGATAATGATCGATGCCCTGAAGCGAGCTTCTGCACAAAGAATCAATTGTGTAATTCCCATATTTGGTTATGCCAGATCAGATAAAAAAGATCAACCGCGTATTCCCATTACAGCAAAACTTGTTGCCGACCTTTTAGGTGTGGCAGGAGCCGATCGTATTGTGGCAATGGATTTGCATTCAGATCAAATTCAGGGCTTTTTTGATATACCGGTCGATCATTTGAATTCACTACCAATATTCGTTCGATATTTTACAGCCAACCTTGATCTTTCCAATGCTGTTATTGTATCTCCGGATACAGGTGGTACGGCCAGAGCGAGAGCTCTTGCTGCCAGGTTGGATCTGGGTTTGGCTATCGGCGATAAACGAAGAACGGGTAATGATGACAAAACTGAGATACTGAATATCATCGGTGATGTGGAAGGCAAAATCGCGATTCTGTTTGATGACATTATCGATACCGGTGGAAGTCTTTGCAAGATGTCTAATGTTCTGATGAAAAAAGGTGCTAAGAAAGTTTATGCTGCTTGCGCTCATGGAATTTTATCGGGAAAAGCTATTGTAAATCTTGAAAAAGCTCCGATCGAAAAAGTTTTCATTACAAATTCAGTACCACTTTCCAAAGAAAAACAAAAATGCAAAAAAATAGTACAGCTCTCCATAGCTGAACTATTGGCAACAGCTATAAAAAAAATACATATAGAGGAGTCATTAAGTATCTTATTTAGATAGATTACTTGAACGCTATAAGTTTTGTAGTAGCAAAAGAATGAATACTACGAAAAGCACAGTAGTGAATGATTACAACGGAGGATAGATGAACGTAAAAATCAAAGCTAAAATCAGAGAATTAGGAAAGAAGTCCGATCTGAAACGTTATCGGAAAGAGGGCTTTATTCCTGCTGTAATTTATGGTGAAGGAAAAGAAGGAAAATATATTCTTCTGGATCATACTGCTTTTAATAAAAGCTTTAGAAAAACTATTGGTGGAGTTGCTATTTTTGACATCGATGTCGATGGAGAAGAACATTCAACTTTTATCAAAGACAAACAGGTCCATCCAGTTTCCAGAAGAATTGTACATATCGATTTTGTTGAACTTCACAAAGGTCAACCAATTACTTTGGAAATACCAATCAAATTTGTTGGTGTAGCAAAAGGTTCAAAAGAAGGTGGAGTTGTGGAATATCTGCACAGATCGATCGAGATTTCCTGTTTACCAAAAGATATTCCAGATGAAATTGAAGTTGATATTTCAGATTTAGGTGTTGGAGATGCTCTTCACTTCGCAGAAGTTAATCTCCCAGACACAATAACTACAACAATGGCAGATGATACTGCTATAGTTTCGGTTAAAGAACCTCAGATGAAGCTTGTAGTAGAAGAACCAGAAGAAGGTGAAGAACTCGAAGAAGGAGCAGTTTCTGAAGAAGGTGAAGGAGATTCTGAAGAAAGAAAAACTGAAGAAGAATCTTCTGAATAATGAGATTGATCGTTGGGTTGGGAAATCCTGGTAATAAATACAAAAATAATCGACACAACCTGGGTTTTCTTTTAGCAGATCGATTTGCCAGCAGCAAAGATATCAATTTCAAAAGCAGGAAGAAATATGATTTCTGTAAGCTGCAGGACATTGTTCTGATCAAACCTAAAACTTATATGAATAGAAGTGGAGCAGCCGTTACTTCGGTTCTCACCGAAAATAGATTGGAAGACATTCTGGTAATCGTAGATGATATTTATCTGCCGGTTGGAGAAATACGTTTAAGAAGAAATGGCGGCTTTGGAGGACACAACGGTCTCAAATCGATCGGAGAAGCTCTGGGAACAGATAACTTCAAACGAATGAGAATCGGCGTTGGTTCTCCAGATAAGGAAGAACTTTCAGATTTTGTATTATCTGACTTTTCTTCTGCAGAAAACCAAAAAATGCAAATTGTGATGCAATTTGCAGAAGATCTTTTAAAAGAATATGTAGAATATGATTTCGACCAGATGGTCGCATTATATAGTAAATTGAAAAAATCCTATTCTGAGAAAATACAGGACTCTCAGGATCAGTAGAACAAACGTGCTTGTTTGTTCAGAAAAAGACCAAAGGAGGAAAAATGCTGAAAAAGTATGAAAGCATGATCATCGTTTCACCATCACTCAGTGAAGACGGTTCAAAACAGATCAACGAAACCATTCAATCTTTTATCAAAGATAATGGTGGAGAAGTTTTGAACACAGATGAATGGGGCAAGAAACGTTTAGCTTACGAAATTCAAGATGAACGCGAAGGTATCTTCTTCGTAAATTATTACACATTTGATCCCGCAAAAATCGATGACTTAGACCGTCTTTTAAAATTGAATGAAAATGTTCTTCGTTATAATATTCTTGTAAAATAAAGGGGAGTTGATATGAGTGAACTAAGATTTCCAAAGATCAACACTATTATTTTAAGCGGACGTTTGACCCGAGATGTAGAATTACGTTATATTCCGAATGGAACTCCAGTTGCAAAACTCTCTTTAGCTTTCGATAGAAGTTATCAAAAGAATGGAGAATGGCAGCAGGAAACCAGTTATATCGACGTAACTGTGTGGAGTAAACGTGGAGAACAATGTGCCGAGTATCTTCGAAAAGGCAGTCCTGTCCTGGTAGAAGGTTATTTGCGCACACATTCTTATGTAGATTCAAACAATCAAAATCGAAAAGCTACCGAAGTAGTAGCATACAAAGTATCTTTCCTGGAAAAATCTGATATGGGTTCGGCACAATACAATCCTGCCAATAATAATAATGCTGATCAGAAACAGGATAACATCAATTCCGAAGCCACAATGACAGATGATGATGTACCATTCTAGGAAAAAAGTTTCTTTTGAAGAAACAAATTCTAATTAATAAATTATGAATTAATTAGATTTACTTTAAGGAGAAAACATGGAAGAAAAAAAAGAAACAAAAAAAAATGTAAACGATCAAGCAGATAAAAAAGTGGAAGAAAAGAAAGAAAGAAAAGAATATAAACGTTCAGAAAGTTCAAGAAGACCACAGAAAAAACGTTTTTCCAGAAAGAAATTTTTCTTCAAAAAACGTGTGTGCTTCTTTTGCACAAACAAAGATTCTGTGATTGATTACAAAGATGTTGGCCTGATGAAAAGATTTGTTTCCGATAATGGAAAGATCTCTCCCCGCCGGTTTACCGGAACTTGCGCCAAGCATCAGAAAAAAGTTTCTGTAGAAATCAAGAAAGCCCGTCAGATGGCTCTTCTTCCTTTCACAGACAAGCACAAATAATTTCAGTTAGTTAGATGTATGTTGTTGCAGTTTTAGCAGCTTTCATTACATCACTCTCTCCTCTGGGAGGGATGATCTTTACACTGGCATATGGTGGTAAATACCGGGAAAATATAACCAGATTTCTAACTGTATTTTTAGCAACTGGAATTTTGTTATTCATAACTAAAATTGTTGATGTTGTAACTTTTACCGACATTTTTTTGGGAGTCGGCATTGCTGCAGCTATCTACTTTTTTGTATTACGAAAAACAGGAAATTATCTTTTTTCAATTTTAGCGGCATACGGTTTTGATGCAATTATTGCAATAATCAAAAAAATTGCTTTTGGATCAATCATTCTGGACAATATAAATATTGCTTTAAATACTTATCAGAAGCTGATGGAATCATCATTTCAAAATAATCCTGAACAGATGGATTTAGGATTGCAGCTGATGGAAACAACCAGGCAGATCTTTGAACAATATTATGTTGGTATCTGGATGCTTTCTATCATTGTCGGATTATATTTGGGAACTCTAATTATTTCCAAAAACAGCGAGATCAAATGGCAGCACAGATTTATTCAACTTCAGTATGAATCTATCTACTTTGTCATCGCTGCTTTGATTTTATTTGTGATCCCGAAATGGCGAATTCTCGGTATGAATGCACTATTAATTTTAGCGCCATTATTTTTGATAGAAGGAATCTCAATTCTGGATTTTTATTGGGGAGATTTCTTTAAAAAAACAAAATTTTTACTTTTTTTGTTGATTATTTCGATGGTGTTCAATTATTTTATACTAAGTTTGATAGCCTTGATAGGGCTGTTGGATATTTGGTTTGATTTTAGAAAAATTAGAAATACGGAGGACATAGATGAAACTAATTCTAGCTAAGAATGTAGAAAAGCTAGGAGAGGCAGGAAGCGTGGTAGATGTAGCCGATGGCTATGCAAGAAATTACCTGTTACCACAAAACCTGGCTATTGTAGCAAATCAATATAACCTTTCCAAAGTGGAAGCAATAAAGAAAGAAGCTGAAGCCGAAAAATTGGCTATGGAAAACAAGTACAATGGAATCGTTCAACAGATCAATGATCTGGGTGAAATTTCATTCCAGAGAAAAGCTGACGAAAATGATCATTTATTCGGTTCAGTTTCCGAAGTTGATATTGCCAACGCTTTAGAGGAAAAAGAAATTGAGATCCATAGATCGAATGTAAATATGGAAAAACATCTCAAGGAAATTGGCAGTTTTGATGTTGAAATCGAATTCATTAACGACATTAAAACTACATTGAAAGTTAAAGTTGAGAAAGAGTAAAAAAGAATAGAGGGAGGTAAACCTTGAAGAAGATCATAAATTTTATCGGATGGCTTGTACTACTTTTAGCATTTGCATCACTGGGGCTTTCATCCGATGATCCTACATTTGGATTTTTCTTTTATCTGGCATTTTTTGTAGTTGTTTTTGGACTTGTGTTCCTTTATATCAAAAAGCATCAGAAAAGAAAAGAATCTAATCCTAAAACCTTGATCATTATTCATAAAGTATCAGGTCTTGCATTGTTGATTGTTGCCCTTTTCAGCCCGATTATTGCACTCAGGAAAATTCAACTACCGTTCACTCCTAATTTGATCATTCTGGTTATTACTGCAGCGATGATCTTTTTGGGAATTATTGCTGTTCGTTTGGTAAACAAAGGCGGCGCAATAAAACTTTTAGGATTGCTGTTGCTGATTTTGTTATCAGCAATTCCAGCTTTTTTTGCAACCTCTTATCTAAGCCAGTTTTTCCCGAATGCCTACAACGCGTTGGGAACATCATACTGGGCAATAATAGCAGTAGCAATCTTTTCCTGGTGGGGTTTGTCTCTTTATTCCAGCAAAAAATAATAGCTGAGTTCTGATGGATCTGATGCGCTCCGGCAGTGCCTGGAAAAGTATTGTTTATCGCATTGCCGGCGATGATAAGAAAGATTTTGTTACTCTGGCTTTCGGTTGGAAATCTATTGTAGGAAATATTTTAGCCGAAAGAACTCAATTGCACAAAATCGAAAAAGATGTTCTTTTTGTTTCTGTTGCAAACAGTGTGTGGATGCAGGAACTTATTTTACGCAAAGAACAGATCCGAAAAGATATTCATTCTATTCTGAGAATAAAATTAGCAGAAATCGTTTTTTTCGTAGGAAAAGAAGATAAAAAGATCAGGATTTAAAACAGGAAATATTATGGTAAAAATAGCACCATCTCTGCTTTCAGCAGATTTTATGAATCTGGAAAAAGAGATTCATCAGATTGAAAAAGCAGGAGCTGATATTCTTCATCTGGATGTGATGGATGGGCATTTTGTGCCAAATCTCACGTTCGGAATGCCGATAATTCAGCAGATAAAGCAGATTGCGTCTATTCCTCTCGATGTTCATCTGATGGTGACTAATCCGCAAGTTTACCTTGAAAAACTTGGAGAATGGAAGATCGAATATGTTTCATTTCATCAGGAAACTGTGTTTCATCTGCATCGACAGCTCCATGTTTTGAAGCAACTTGGAACGAAAGCTGGAATCGCTTTGAATCCGGCAACTCCGGTGGAAACCATCTTCCCTGTTTTAGCCGATCTTAATTTTGTACTTTTGATGAGTGTTAATCCCGGTTTTGGAGGACAATCATTTTTACCATTGGTTTTCGATAAAATTGATAAGCTTTCTGCAGAAGCAAAGAAGGTAAATCCTGATTTGGAAATCGAAGTCGATGGTGGCGTGAACAACATAAATGCCAAAGATCTGGTAAAACACGGTGTAGATATTTTAGTTGCTGGTTCTTATATTTTTGGAAGTAATAGTTCCAAAGATAAAATAAAGAGTTTGAGATAGGTTTTCATGTTTAATAGTTTAACTGAACGATTTGATAATATTTTTCGCAAGTTAAAAGGTCACGGGAAACTTAGCGAACAAAACATCAAAGAATCGATGCGGGAAGTTCGTCGTGCACTCCTGGAAGCGGATGTAAACTTCAAGATCATTAAGGAATTCATCAACAATGTAAGCCGGAAAGCTGTCGGCACAGAAGTGATGAAAAGCCTTACTCCCGGTCATCAAGTCGTCAAGATCGTTCATGCAGAACTTATCGAACTGATGGGAAGCGAAAGCTTCAAAGTTCGACTTCATGATAATAAAAAGAACAAGATCATGCTGGTGGGATTGCAGGGTTCTGGTAAAACAACAACTTGTGCAAAACTTGCCAGTAAATTCCGAAAAAATTCCATCAATCCTGCTTTAGTTGCCTGCGACATTTATCGTCCGGCTGCTATTCATCAATTACAGGTTCTGGGCAAGCAGCTCAGCCTGCCGGTTATTGCAGATGAAAAATCGAAGAATGTTCTAAAGATAGCAAAAAAGGCTATTAAGGAAACTGAGAAATCAGATGAAAATCTGCTGATCTTTGATACAGCCGGCCGCCTTCATATAGATGAAAAACTGATGAAGGAACTGCGTGATCTGAAGAAATTCTTGAAGCCGGATTATATCTTTTTTGTAGCAGATGCAATGACCGGACAGGATGCTGTGAATGTTGCTAAAGAATTTAATGAACAATTAGAATTCGATGGTGTGATATTGACGAAAATGGATAGTGATGCTCGTGGTGGTGCGGCACTTTCCATTAAAGCAGTTACCGGAAAACCTTTGGTTTTTGTAGGAACAGGTGAGAAAATATCAGAGCTTGAGGAATTCCATCCCGATAGAATGGCAAACCGCATTCTGGGAATGGGAGACGTTCTCAGTCTCATCGAAAAGGCTGAACAGACTATCAATACAGAAGAAGCTGAAAAATTAGCAGAAAAACTGAAAAAAAATCAGTTCACCTTCACAGATTTTCTATCTCAGCTGCAGCAACTGCAAAAAATGGGTCCTATGGACCAACTTCTTGGTATGATGCCGGGAATGAACAACAAAGCTCTCAAAGGTTTAAAAGTAGATGAAAAAGACATTAAGCACATTGAAGCTATCATCTATTCGATGACTCGCACTGAGCGCGAAAAACCCACCATCATAAACGGCAGCCGCCGTCATCGAATTGCTAAAGGCAGTGGCACTTCCATTCAAGAAGTAAACCGACTGATAAAGCAATTTGATCAAATGAAAAAAATGATGAAAAAATTCAATAATCCCAAAGCATTCAAAGGTGGAATGCTGCCGTTTTAAAATCAGGAGTTTTCGATGAATAAACGTGTACATTTCCAGCCTATAAATTCAAGAATATTAGTAAGTTATTCATTTAGTGCAGGTTGGCAGAAAATGCTTGACGATAAACGGGGTAAAAAAAATTAATCCATTTTATTATAAAAGATAATACTTGGAAAATGATAAGGAGTAGAAATGGTAAAGCTTAGGCTTAAAAGAATGGGCAAAATAAACAAGCCCTTTTACAGAATTGTATGTCTTGATTCTCGCAAAAAGAGAGATGGTGCTTATCTTGAAGCAATTGGATATTACGATCCCAAAACAGATCCGCTTACACTGAAAGTGGATACTGATAAAGCACTTTATTGGCTCGGCAAAGGTGCTCAGCCCTCCGATACAGTACATTCACTGCTGAAAAAAGTTGGTGTGATGCAGAAGTTTCATGAATCGAAATTTGGAGTAAATGAAACTGCAGAAAAAGAAA
>JAIPJH010000007.1 GCA_021734245.1 Candidatus Cloacimonadota bacterium
CGCGAGATCGTTTTGGGTGGAGCAGCTTTGAATAAAGAAGTGGAAACCTTCCTGCGGGATATTAAATTTCGCTATACTGTTGGTTATGGCATGACGGAATGCGGACCTCTGATCAGTTATGTGAGCTGGAAAAATTTTAAAAGATCTTCCTGCGGAAAAGTAGTAGATAATATGGAAGCCCGTATCGATTCCAACGATCCACAAAATGAAGTAGGTGAGATACTGGTTCGTGGTGAAAATGTGATGAATGGATATTACAAAAACAAGGAAGCAACAGCTGCAGCAATTGATGAAGAAGGCTGGCTGCATACCGGTGATCTGGGAATTCTGGACAATGAAAACAATGTATTTATCAAAGGACGCAGCAAAAGTATGATTCTGGGTGCTTCCGGCAAGAATATCTATCCAGAAGAACTGGAAGCCAGATTGAATAATCTGCCCTTTGTCCAGGAATCTATCGTCATCGAAAAAGACGGAAAACTGGTTGCGCTGGTCTATCCCGATATGGAAGCGGTCGATTCCGAAAAGATCGATGAACATGAATTGAATAAAAAAATGGAAGAAAATCGGATTCTGATGAATAAATACTTTCCTGCCTATATGGCTATCAATAGGATAGAGATCTATCCCGAAGAATTTGAAAAAACACCAAAACGCAGCATCAAACGTTTTTTGTATTCGAATTAATAATATTCTAAGGATTCTTTATGTGGCGTCCATTGCTGATAATTTTGCTGATTTTTGCAGTCCTGGCAGGTTTGTATTATTATTACAACAAACCGGAAATTACTGAGAACAGTGAAGAACAGATAAACGCTAATAAAACACCCAGGCAATCTGCGCTTTTCCGCCCCAAATCTATTGCTTACAAAACTGGACTGCTGGACTTGATGATATCTCCAATGGCTCGTTATTCGATTTCTGCCAGAATTTTATCCAAACGGCGTTATGTTCGAGGATGGCAATCGGAGATTTCTCCGTGGGACATTGTTTTCGGCTGGGGTGATGCTGCCAAAATGATAAGTGTGGAAAATCTTGGAATTAAACAGGCTGTTCGCCATTATTCTTTTCGAGTAGCAGCCGATATTCCGATGACAGGTGAATACATCAGAACTCACACCTCCAATAATCACATAATTCCAGCAAATGATAATATTCGCAAAGCAATTTTGTTTCTGAGTAAATATGATATTGTGAAAATGGAAGGTTATCTGGTTAATGTTAATGGTAAAAAAGGTCATCAAAATGTTTCCTGGATATCCAGTTTAAGCCGTAATGATTCAGGAAGGGGTTCAGTAGAAGTATTTTACGTGGATTCTGTTCAGAAAGGAAATAAAATCTATAAATAAACAGGAAATAATATTATATGAATGTAAACAATGGAATAATGCTGCCCAATTACGAAAATAGTATATTGAACCTTATTTCTTCAATATTGGAAAATTATGATGTTAAGCCTTTTCATCCAGTTCTAAAACAGAATTTGAATCTTTCAAAAAAACAGAATGTTATACTTTTTATTTTAGATGGTTTTGGCATGAATCTTTACAGTAAATTTGCTGAGAAAACTTTTTTAAAGGATCATTTTGTGGATAAACTTACATCTGTATTTCCACCCACCACAAGTGCTGCAATTTCCAGTATCACCAGCGGTCGTGCTCCAATTGAACACGGAGCGATCGGCTGGACTTTGTTCTTCAAAGAATTTGCCAAAAATATCGATTATCTACCCAACTGGGATTCTATTTCCACCAAAACTCAAAATTCTAATAAGTATAATGTTTATGACATGGTCGGAGCAGAGAGTATTTTTTCCATACTCCGCAAGAAACGGCCTGAACTGATGCTTTATCAAATTACCGAAAGTGGCTTACAGAGCAGTTTTAATGTGAATAAAGTTGCAGCAAATACAACGGTGATGAGCCCTCAAAATAGTGAAGATCGTTACGACTTGATCTACAATACGATAATTCAGCATCCAAACTTACAGAAATTTATTTATTCCTATTCATCCAGCCCCGATCATCTGGAACATCATCATGGTGTTTTTTCGCAGGAAGTGGAAGAATTTTTGAATAAAACATTCTTAGAACTGAAGATACTCTGTGAAAAATTAAAAGGAACCAGCACATCGATTTTGATAACCGCAGATCACGGACTTATCGATATCGATGAATATTTCTATTTAAATGAAGATGAAGAGCTATTCCAGAGCGTGATCTTGCCAGCTTTCCCCGAACCAAGGTTTTTAAGCTTCTTTGTAAAAAAACATCGGATGAATCAGTTTTTGAAAGCTGCAGAAAAATATGAAGATCATTTCTGGATATTATCTCGAGAAGAATTCCTTAATTCCAAACTTTTGGGAATGGGAATCGAACATGCCAAGATCGATGATTTTGTAGGAGATTATTTATTCATTGCCAAGTCTACCAAAGCTTTGCGTGGAATTTATCAACAAAATGGAAAGTGGGACAAAGAGTTTAAAGCTCATCATGCAGGCATTACGCCAGCAGAAATGCAAGTTCCACTTTTAAACATCGAACTTTGAGTTGAAATAAAAAAATTTGATTTTATGAAAAATGCAAAAACACAAATCGGTTATCTACAGGCGATCATTTCAGTAATAATAAATATTCTGTTGTTTGCAGTTAAACTATGGGCGGGAATAAAATCAGCTTCGATAGCTATTATCGCCGATGCCTGGCACACACTTTCCGATTCATTTTCTTCGTTCTTACTTATTATCGGGTTCAAAATATCCAGTAAACCTGCGGATGAAAAACATCCTTTTGGCCACGGTAGAGCAGAGATAATTTTTTCTGTGATCGTAGGTACAATTTTAGCAGTGATCGGCGTAAATTTTCTGGTAGAATCGATTGAAAGATTGAAAAGTGTCCATTCCGCTCAGTTTGGACTATTTGCCTACATCGCTACAATAGTTTCAATATTGGCAAAAGAAGGAATGGCTCAATTTGCGATTCGAATGGGAAAGAAACATAATTCCTACCTTCTTATTGCGGATGGCTGGCATCATCGATCCGATGCGATTTCATCTATAATAATTTTAATAGGAATTATTTTGGGAAAGTATTTCTGGTGGATCGATGGTATTTTGGGAATATTAATGGCATTCCTGCTTTTCTATGCTGCTTATGATGTATTAAAAAATTCAATTAGTCATTTAATTGGTGAAGAACCTTCTGATGATTTGATTTGTGAGATAGTTGAATTGATAAGAAATAAAATAGCACAACCAGTTTATCTGCATCATCTGCACGTGCATTATTATGGCGATCACAGAGAAGTTACCTTTCATATCGAAATGAATCCCGATCTGGCATTAAAAGAAGTTCATACGGTAATGGATGAAATTGAAAATCTATTACGAGTAGAAATGAATATCGAAGCAACAATTCATGCGGAGCCTTACAGCCTGCCAGATTCTGAAAATATTAGTGAACATGACAAATCAAAATAAAGCCTACATTTTTGCTTCTTTTGCTGTGCTTTTCTGGTCTACTGCACCTTCTGCATTCAAGCTGACACTGCGATATTTGAACACGATTGAAATGCTTTTATATTCTTCTTTTACAGCAAGTTTAGCATTATTTCTAATCCTGATTTTTCAAAAAAAACTGAATCAATTCAAGCAATTTTCCAATAAAGATTTTCTGCATTCTGCAATCTTAGGATTTCTTAATCCTTTTTTCTATTATGTTATTTTATTCAAAGCTTACACACTTCTGCCAGGCCAGATGGCACAACCACTAAATTTCGTATGGCCGCTGATGATCGTACTTCTATCAATTCCAATATTGGGACAGAAGATAAAACCTGCCAGTATTCTGGCAATTTTCATCAGTTTCTGCGGGGTAATAATAATCTCTACCAAAGGACGATTTGCTACAATGGATATGGTGAACCCGCTGGGAGTTTTTCTGGCTTTGTCCAGTTCAATTATCTGGGCACTTTTCTTTTTGATAAACGTTCGTGACAAACGTGATGAAACATTGAAACTTTTCCTCAGTTTTACTTTTGGATTTCTATTTGTTCTGATCGTATTTCTTTTTCAAGCCAAATTTCCAGATTTTATTGGTATTTTAGGAGCAATCTATATCGGGTTATTTGAAATGGGAATTACATTTGTGATCTGGGTAAAAGCTCTAAAGCTATCTCAAACCACTGCACAAGTTAATAATTTGATATATCTTACACCATTTCTGGCGTTAATTTTTCTGAATATTTTTATAAAAGAAGAAATTTTATTTTCGACCATCATCGGTTTGATTTTTATCGTTACTGGAATTTTGATCCAACGCAAAGTAGGAGGTAAAATTGAGAGTAATAAATCCAGCTGATAATCAGTTTGTAAAAGAATATAATAATGACAGTTCTGAAATAGTTCAACTGAAATTGGAAAAAGCCCAAAAAGCTTTCCTGGATTGGAAGAAAACGGAATTTTCTTATCGAGCAAAATTGATGCGAAACGCAGCTGAAATCCTAAGAAAAAGATCACAGGAATATGCTGAATTGATGACTATAGAAATGGGAAAGCTGATTTCCAGTGGTAAAGCCGAATCAGAAAAATGCGCCTGGGTTTGCGATTATTATGCCGAAAATGCTGAAAAGTTTCTGCAGGATGAGCCGATCATTACTGATGCAGATAAGAGTTTTATTACCTATCAACCTTTTGGCGTTATTCTGGCCATAATGCCCTGGAATTTTCCTTTTTGGCAGGTTTTTCGATTTGCCGCTCCCAATTTGATGGCAGGAAATGCAGGTTTGCTTAAACATGCTTCCAATGTTCCAGGTTGTGCTTTACAGATCGAGAAGATATTTTTAGAAGCAGGTTTTCCGGAAGCTGTTTTTCAAACTCTTCTAATTGGAAGTACAGAAACAAAAGCTGTAATTGAGAATCCAATCGTGAAAGCTGTCACACTTACCGGCAGCACTCCAGCCGGAAAATCTGTAGCAGAAACAGCAGGCAAAGTCCTTAAGAAATGTGTTCTGGAACTGGGCGGCAGCGATCCATACATAATTCTGGCAGATGCTGATATCGATAATGCTGTCGATCTCTGCCTGACCAGCAAACTGATAAACTCCGGTCAAAGCTGCATTGCTGCTAAACGATTCATTGTTGTAAAAGAAGTTGTTGAAGAATTCACAACCAAATTCCTGAATAAAATGAGCCAGCAGAAACTTGGAGATCCAACCGATCCAAGAACAAAAATCGGGCCGATGGCACGAACTGATTTACGTGATGAACTGCACCATCAGGTACAAAAATCTATAGAGCAGGGTGCAAAATGTATTTTGGGTGGATACGTTCCAGAAATGAATGGAGCTTTTTATCCTGCTACAATTTTAACTGATGTAAAAAAAGGAATGTTAGCATATTCAGAAGAAATATTTGGCCCTGTGGCAGTTATCATTACAGCCGTTAATGAAGCAGAAGCAATCCAGATTGCCAATGATACAAGTTTTGGTTTGGGAGCTGCAATATTCACTTCCAACCAGCAAAAAGGTGAAGAAATAGCAGCCAAAAAGCTGGAAGCCGGCTGCTGTTTCGTAAATGATTTCGTAAAATCCGATCCCCGCCTGCCTTTCGGAGGAATAAAAGAAAGCGGCTTTGGCAGAGAACTGGCAAGAGCCGGTATTCTGGAATTTGTTAATACTAAAACAGTTAGCATTAATAATTATTGACAATATAAAATGGATTCAGAATTTAATTAATAAAGGAAAAAGAGAGAGAAAAAAATGGGAACTCAGCAGATATTATTGATAATTTTATCGGTAGTAATCGTAGGTGTTTCGATAGCAACCGGCATCACAATGTATAAAGAGAGAGCTAAAGAAGCAAATCGCAGAGCTGTAGTTCAAGACATGTTCAATGTTGCAAGTTTAGCATTAGCATATCGTCGTACACCTGCTTCTCATGGTGGTGGAAAAGTTGATGATTTTATCAGTAATCCAAGAAAATTCTATCAATTTACAGGCTACCCACATGACAACACCTGGATTTATACTGATAATGGTCAGATCTTTCTTATCCGAATTGGATCAAATTATTATGTGATTGGTTATGGGAACGAGCTGGGAATAAATGAAGAGAATCGTATAAGTGCACTGCTGATTTTGGATGCTACAGCAGAAGACAGCATATTACAATTTTCTAACTAACTTTTATTTACAGGAGATTTAAGTGGGCACTCAACAACTTTTATTGATCGTATTAAGTGTTGTGATTGTGGGAGCATCAGTTGCAACAGGAATTATGATCTTCAATAATAAAATTAAGTCCAGCAATCGGGAAGCCATAATTCAAGATATGTATAATATTTCGTCCCTGGCGATAGCCTATTACAAAATACCGGAAACTCAAGGTGGCGGTGGTGGAAGCTGGGATAGTGACAGATTCATGCAGTACAGTGGATTTCCTCTTACCAGAAATGGAAAAAGAATGGTAACCAACAACGGACAAATTAGAGTGGTTGAACTAGCTAATGGACGTTTACGAATAGTTGGTTTTGGAAATGAACTTGGTTTTGATGAAGATAAAGCAATCAGGGCAAGGCTGGTACTGTTTGGACGAGAAATTGAAGGAAGTAGATTTAAAATTTTAAACTAATAAAAACTACCCGGTAATAAATAATTCTTAATTTCTTCGTTATAGTAGCGATCTGTCATTGTAGCAACGAAGTCTCGAACCTTTTCAGCATTATTGAACGATTTCATATAATTCTCATTTTTACGATTCAGGAATTGTGTAAAAACCTTGGAATCGGTTTCATTTGTCTCGATATCTTCCAGATACTGATCGAAAAGAATGTCCATGCTGCGATTGATAATATCTCTGGCATGTTTCACGTTTTTATCGGTGTAAATGCGAGCATAATTGAATTTCTTGAGTTTCAAGAGATAATGTGACGTTTCTTCATCAAATGCCACCTGATCTTTGTCGTAACTATTCAAGATCACACTTTTTACCAGTGTATCGATGATCTGGCTGTTGGTTTTTCCCAGGTACTCAGCGCAATTTACAGGAATTTCTTCCCGCTTTAAAATATTTAATCTGATCGCATCTTCGATGTCCTGTCCGATATAAGCAATTGTATCAGAAATTCTAACCACACAAGCTTCCAATGTTGCCGGCATCCAATTAACCTTTTTTCCCTGTTTCTTACCGGAAATATAAGATTTTATGTCATTTTCAGTTTTATTTCTGTTAGGATGAAGTACAGTATTATGAACTTCTCCATCGTGAGAAATTATGCCGTCCCGCACTTGGAATGTCAGATTCAATCCTTTACCACGATGCGAGATATGGTCTACAATATGAAGGCTCTGTATATTGTGATGAAACTGCCCAATTTTATATTTCTGACAACATTTACTGAGAGCGATTTCACCATCATGACCAAACGGAGAATGTCCCAGATCGTGGCCCAGAGCAATTGCCTCGGTCAGTTCCAGATTCAAGCGCAGCATCTTGGAAATAGTTCTGGAGATCTGTGAAACATAGGTGGTGTGCAAACTGCGATTGGAAGTTTCTTCATCGAACATATTCGTGAAGGAAAAAACCTGAGTTTTACCCTGATAACGTCGATAAGCTCCGCTATGCAGAATTCTATCACGATCAACAGCATAAGGTGTTCTCATATGACAGCGAGGTTCAGGTAAATAACGCTTTTCAGCTTCATTACGACAGGCAAACTCACTGTAATAATCACTGGAATGTTTTATATTTTCATCGTAAATCTTCTGCAGTTTTTCTCTATCCATTGTTTTCTCCCCTACCCTATCTTCATATTTTTTAAAATCTCAAATCTTTAATCGTCAATCTAAAATCTTGACTTTCTTATATTCCATAAAAAAAGGTGGAAAGCCCTCAGCTTTTTTCATTTTTTCAAAATACGTTTCCAGATGATCCTCTGGCGCATTTTTTGTAAATCCATTTTCATGAAGCGATCCAAAATCCTTGCGAATAGAAAAATGATCGACGATCCAGATGGCATAATCGGGATGATCAGTAGAAAGTCTGACAATTCCATCTGGCTTTAAGAGCTTCCAGAGTACATCGATAAAATCCTGATTAATTATTCTGCGTCGATTATGACGCTTTTTGGGCCAAGGATCTGGATGAATAATAAAGATCTTTTCAAAGCTTTCCTCAGCTAAAATTTCTGTTACGGTGCTATCTACAAACAGCCTGATCACTCTTACGTTTTTGTGATCTTCAAAATCCAGTTTCCGCATAATTGTTTTAATGCGTTTTTCTTTTAATTCTATCGCTAAATAATTAACATCTGGATTTTGTCTTGCTTTTTGTATCAGGAATTCACCTCTTCCACTACCAATTTCCAGATGAACTGGATTTGAATTTCCAAAAACCTGATTAAAATCAAGATGTTTATCAGCTTCAGGTTCAATCTCGAAATATGCAAATTTTTTACTTAAATCTTCCATTCTTATATTCTTATTTCTTTTCTTGGAACCAAATTCGAATCTCTTGTTTTTTCTGTCAATCTGCTCAAGTTTACTGCAAGGTTTTCAGAATAACATCTCAATATCGTTTGACACGAAAACTATACAATTTTTTGTAAGTTCAAAGTGAAAAAGGAAGTTATATGAAATATAAAATTTTGTTAATATTATTTTTAGCCGCAGTGCGTTTATTTGCCGATCCTCCACCTGGTTATTACGATGGAACTGAAAACCTTTATGGTGAGGATTTGAAAGCTGTTTTGAATGATATTATCGATGGACATACAGAAGTCAGTTATAGTGCGGCTTGGAATGCACTCAAAGATACTGACAAGGACCCTGATAATCCGAATAATGTAATTTTACTTTATACAGGTTGGTCGGTTACAAATACTGGTTATCCTACCTGGAACCGTGAACATGTCTGGGCAAAATCGCACGGAGATTTTGGGACAACTATAGGACCGGGAACAGATATTCATCATCTCCGTCCTGCCGATCCTGATGTGAACAGTGCACGTGGAAACAAAGATTTTGATAACGGTGGAACCCAGCATTCCATTGCAACAGGCTGCTATTATGACGATGACAGCTGGGAACCGCGTGATGAGGTGAAAGGAGATGTAGCTCGCATGATCTTTTACATGGCTACACGCTACGAAGGAGAAAATGGCGAGATTGACCTGGAAGCTGTAGATGCTGTAAATACTTATCCCAATCCCCAGCATGGAAAGCTCTCAACTTTATTGGAGTGGAACATCATCGATCCTCCCGATGATTTTGAAGAGAATCGAAACGATGTGATCTTCGAAGATTATCAGGGTAACCGCAATCCATTTGTTGATGATCCAAATTTTGCCAATTTAATCTGGAGCTCAACTATTGCTGATTTTGAAGGATTTCCAACTGAGGGAAATGCTCCGCTTACAGTTGATTTCACCGATTTATCTCAATCTCCATCTACAATTGAAATCTGGGAATGGGATTTTGATGGAGACGGCACGATAGATTCCAATCAACAGAATCCACAATTTATCTATCAGGAAGATGGTGTTTATTCGGTAACACTTACAGTTCAAAACGATCTGGGAGATGAAGCCAGCACCACCAAACTGGGTTATATTTTGGTTGGAAGTTCAAATATCCCGATCACGATTTTAGCTGAGAGTTTTGAAGACGGATTGAATTGGGCAGTTTACGATGCTTACAGTTCTTACAGTTGGGAACGAACCAACGATATTGTCAGCAGTTCACATCCAGATAATGTTCCGGATGGTGAATGGTATGTTTACATGAATAATTACGGCAGTAATGCCGGTGCCGATGACTGGTTGATATCTCCAGTTATCGATCTGTCAGATCTTACATATCCGTATTTTACATTTTTCTCCTGGACTAAATATAGCGACAATATTCCCGGTTTGGAAGTTATGGTTTCCACCGATTATAACGGTTCTGGAGATCCGCAAACAGCCATTTGGCAAAACCTGAATCCTGTTTTACCTTCGGCAAATTCTCAGACCTGGATGTCTTCAGGGCAGGTTGATCTTTCTGCTTATATTGATGAAAATATCTACATTGCCTTTCATTATGAATCTTCTGGTTTTGGAGCCAGTTCATGCACAGCCTGGGCTGTAGACAATATAATCGTGGAAGGATTTGAAGTTCAAAATTCTGTGAATGAAATAATTCCTGCCAATATCTCACTTTCCAATTATCCAAATCCTTTCAATCCAGCAACTACAATTACATTTAACGTAACGCAAACGTCTTCGTATGCGAAAATCGAAATTTACAATCTGAAAGGTCAGAAAGTTAAAACATTGCCTGTCATCCTGAGTCCCGAGTCTTTGCTCGGGAAAGCATGTGGCACACCAACGAGTTATTCTGTCGTCTGGAATGGCAAAGACCACAATAACAAGCAGGTATCCAGTGGAATCTATTATTACAAATTGAATATTCTAAACTCACCAATAAAGAAAATGTTGTTATTGAAATAAAAAAGCATTTGATTGTAAGAGGTTAAAATGAAAGATTTAAAAGAACTCACATTGAAAGCTGTTTTAGAACGAAGTAATAAATTGTTTGGTCATCGTACTGCATTTTCCTGGGTAAAAGGCGATCCTCACACATACAAAGATGTATATGAAAAAGTAAATGAGATCAAAATATTCCTGCATAACAACGGCATTATAACTGGAGATCGAGTTGCCATTTTAGCAGAAAATTCTCCTAACTGGGGAATTGCATATCTGGCAATAACAACCATGGGTGCTGTAGTAGTTCCTATCTTACCCGATTTTCATGAAAATGAAGTTCGGCACATTCTGCGCCATTCCGGAACAAAAGCGATCTTTGTATCGGAAAAGTTGTATGGAAAGTTACCTGAAAGCAAATCTAATCGTATGCGAATCCTTATTGATGATTTCAGTATTATCCCTCCTGAAACAACAAAAGAAAAACTTAACTCGATTCTAAATAGCGGTTCCCATGAATTCGCCAAGTTGAAAGAATCTGCTTTAAAATTTACAGGATTCGTAAGCCAGCAAGTCAGAGAAAATGACACTGCAGCAATAATCTATACTTCGGGAACAACAGGCCGTTCCAAAGGTGTGATGTTGACACACAAAAATTTAGTTTTCAACATTTTGGATACTCTTAATATTCAGAATTTAGATGAACATGATCGACTTATTTCGATTTTACCTCTTCCCCATACTTATGAATGTACAATTGGTTTCCTGCTGCCTTTCAGTTGCGGAGCCAGCATTTTTTATCTGGATAAACCTCCTGTAGCAAGAGTTCTTTTACCAGCAATGGCAAAAATAAAACCAACGATGATGTTAACCGTGCCACTTATCATGGAAAAGATATTTAAAACCAAAATCCAACCTACTTTCACACAAAAGAAGCTTTTGAATGTGCTTTACAAAATCCCATTTTTCAGAATTCTGTTACATAAAGCTGCAGCTAGGAAATTATATAAATCCTTTGGTGGGAAACTTCATTTCTTTGGAATTGGTGGAGCACTTTTAGCACCCGATGTAGAAAGATTCATGCGGGATGCAAAATTCCCTTATGCTATTGGTTATGGCCTTACTGAAACCTCTCCCTTGATTGCTGGATGCTCTCCATCTGTAACTCGATATCGTTCTACAGGAACTGTGTTACCAGGACTGGAAGTAAAGATCGAAAAACCAAATCCAAAAACAGGAGAAGGAGAAATCCTGGTAAAAGGACCAAGCGTAATGAAAGGATATTATAAAGATCCTGAACGGACAAAAGAAGTTCTTTCAGATGATGGCTGGTTTCATACTGGAGATCTGGGAATTCTTACCAAAGATAATTATCTATATATCAAAGGTCGTTCAAAAAATGTGATCATCGGGCCAAGCGGTGAGAATATTTATCCAGAATCTATTGAAGCTATAATTAGTGAAAATGAATTTGTTTTGGAATCGATAGTATATTCTCATGAAAAGAAAATAATAGCCAGAATTTATCTTAACTATGAAATGATAGATGAGATTCACGGCACTTCACAACATGAATCTAAAATGGAAAAAATAATCAATAAGTTATTGAATGACATAAAGAGAGAGACAAATTCCCAGCTTTCTCAGTTTTCACGCATATCTCAGGTTATCGAACAAACTGAACCATTTGAAAAAACTCCAACCAAAAAAATAAAACGTTATCTCTATACAAATTAATGAAGATTGTTTGCGGATTTACCTCTCGCCAGCAACTGTCGGATCGCCCCTATAGAAAAGGCTGATGTCCAGTCACGTTATGCTTTGCTAAAACGACACATACAGGGGATAAAATTTGGAAAACTCCGATGCAGAGCAGCGAGGAATTCTTTCGATTAATTTAAGATTTGTATAGATTGTTCACACTATAAAATTTTTCGTTTGACGATAAATACTGCTGTTTAAAAAGATTATTTAGAAAATAGAAAATTAAAAAAAATGTGGTTATCTGAAATGATAGAAAAACAGAAACAAGCTATCTCGGAATATCTGAGACAAAGTGAGAAAAACTCCCTTTTAATCGGAGCAGAACTGGAGTTTCTCATTGTCGATAAATTTACCAAAGAAAGTATCTCATATTACGGAAAACACGGCATTGAAGAACTTTTAAAAACACTTACAAATAATGGATTTACAGCAGATTTGGAAGATGATCATATCATCGGTGTTCACAATGAATATCTTGCTATCACATTGGAACCTGGGGCACAATGGGAAATTTCTTTGAATCCACAGAAAAGTTTTGAGATCATGGAAGCTAATTATTTGGAATTCATGGAATTACTGTTGCCAATATTACAATCTAAAAATCAAATTCCTTTTTCTTCCGGTTATCTGCCAATTAGCAGAATAGATGACATCAAGTTCATTCCCAAAAAGCGATATAAATACATGTCGGAATACCTGGGTAAAACTGGTAAATATGCTCATAATATGATGAAAGGAACAGCTTCTATTCAGGTTGCAATAGATTTTAGAGATGAAGAAGATTTTATCAGGAAAATGCGCTTAGCCTGTAGATTGACCCCGATTTTCAGTGCTGTTTTCGATAATACCGCTATTTTCGAAGGAAAACCATATAAGGATTTCTGCCTTAGAACTTTGATCTGGAATTGTTGCGATAACCAGCGTTGTGGAATTGTTCCATCTGTTTTTTATGACGATTTCGGTTATCAAAAATATGCAGAATACATTTTGAATTTGGTTCCAATAATAATTCAGAATGAAAATGGATCAATTACTTCCGATGATCCTTTTTTCATAAACTTCGATCTTACTAAAAATATCTATGAACAATTGAATCATATTTTCTCAATGTGCTTTCCTGACGTTCGTGCTAGAAATTATATCGAACTTCGCATGACAGATTCACTTCCCTACCCGCTTAATTTTGCTTTCGTTGAACTGATCGACTTCATTTTCAATGATGATGACAACTTCGAAATGGTTGAAGATTTATTGGAGAAAATAAATCTCGATGAAATTAATATGGCAAAACAGAAGATCATTAAGAAAGGCATAAACGCTGAATATAATGGCAAAACAATCATTCATCACATGCAGCAAATCATGAAAAACATTCCTGATGGGAAATACCAGACCATGATCAAGCAGATGGCATCAAAAGAAATAATTCCCAGAGAATTGGAACAGATCGGAGGACAACTTGCATCGACAGATATTTGAAGATTACAAAAACTTTGTTATCGAAAATCCAGAAATCTGTAAAAAAGATTTATTTGAGATCACTCGAAAACTTCAACAATCCAATGCGAAATATAAAGGAAAGATCATAAATTTCCGCTACCAGCCAATGTTTTTCTCATCACAAGACCTTCAGCAATTCAAATCCATTTGTAAAACTATGATGAGCATAATTCAAAAGTGTACAGAAGAATATTTGATGAATCCTGATTTCCGTAAATATTTTAGTTTTTCCAGAGAAATGGAAGAATTGATATTGAGCGATTCCGGTTACAAAACAGCAGCTCCAGTTGCTCGTTTTGATATCTTTTTCGATGAAGATTTCAAGTTCTGTGAACTGAATGGTGATGGCACTTCCGCTATGAACGAAGCCAACACTTTGGAAAAAATATTTCTTGAGTCGAAGATCATTACAAAATTGAAAACAAAATATAAAATTGAATATCACGAGCTTTTCATATCCTGGCTGGATCAGCTTTTGCAGATTTATCAAGAATTTGGTGGTAAGCAAAAACCAAATATTGCTATCGCTGATTTTCTGGGTCTGGGTTCGGTCGAAGAATTTGATATTTTCAAACAGGTTTTTGAAGAAAATGGATTTACAACAGTTATCTGCGATCCAAGAGAAATGAAGTACAAAAATGGAAAATTATATTACAGGCAAACACGCATCGATCTGGTTTATCGCAGAGCTGTAAATCAGGAAATGGAAAGAAGACTGCCCGAAGTTACCGATTTCATAAAAGCTTACAAAGATAAAGCAGTTTGTGTGGTTGGTCCTTTTCGTTCTCAGATAATGCACAATAAGATTTTCTTTTCCATTCTTACTGATCCCGCAAAGACTGCATTTCTAAATGAAGAAGAACACAATTTTATCGATAAACACATTCCCAAAACCTGGAGAATAAATGATGCTCCTCAGCAGGAAATTCTTTCCAGAAAAGATTGTTATCTCATCAAACCAAAAGATCTTTATGGTGGTAGAGATGTTGTTTGCGGATTAGATTGTACTCATAAGCAGTGGATTAAACTACTGACTGATTCTGAAAATAATGATGAGTTTCTTGTTCAGGAATTCTGCAATTTCACTAAACAGGAAATCCCAGATTTGGAAAAAGATAAATTTGTATTCAAACCTTATAAAACAACTTTGGGTTTATTTTGCTATAATGGAAAATTCAGCGGATTGTATTCCCGCATAAGCAAAAAAAATGTAATCGCGGGAGTAATAAACAGTATTACTTTACCAAGTTTTGCAGTTGAATAAATTACTTCATCAAGAGTAAACTTAGAGCCATAACAATCATTCCAGCAAATAATCCAAGCAAACTGTCATGACCTTTTCCATAAGCTCTGCTTGTGGGAAGAAGTTCATCCAAACTGATATAAACCATGATGCCTGCAACTCCGGCAAACAGAATTCCCATTATCTGAGGTGGAATTGCCGTTGTTTCTGAACCAAGAAAAAGGCGAATTCCAAGATAACCAATTATTGCTCCGATCGGTTCGGAAATTCCACTGAGAAAAGATAAAAAGAAAGCTTTTTTTCTGCTTCCGGTAGCATAAAATATCGGCACCGATACACTGATTCCTTCTGGAATATTATGCAAAGCAATAGCAATTGCAATGGCAATTCCTAATCCCGGATCCTGCAGAGCAGAAAGAAAAGTGGCAAGACCTTCCGGAAAGTTGTGAATTCCAATAGCTAATGCAGTGAACAAGCCCATTCTCAACAGTTTTTTATCGGTCACACGATGATCATGAGCACCAGGTTCTGCTGCTTTGGGATGCGCTGCAATTTCATCAAAATCCGGCATTGGAGCATCAGGGTCTCCCAAAGGTTTTGTTTCTTCTCTGGTATGAATCTCATGAGGATTTTCGGCTGACGGAATTAGATTATCGATAAGACCAATGAGTAAAATTCCACCAAAAAAAGCAGCTGCATTTACCCAATGTCCCCAATAATCTCCAAAAGCTTCTGTTAAAGAATCTACTCCTTTATAAAAGATCTCCACAAAAGAAACATACAACATAACTCCAGCAGAGAATCCGGTAGAGATGGAAAGAAATCTATAATTTGTTTTCTTGGAGAAAAATGCTATGGCACTACCAATTCCGGTAGCAAGACCGGCAAATATCGTCAAACCTAATGCGATCAAGACATTCTGCATAAATCACCTATCGAAAAAATAGTTCTTAAACTTGTTCAACTTTCTTTCTGGCAGCCAGCATTTGCCCGATCGGCAAATATTCAATTTCCTGTAATTCTATGTTGAATAAAACAAAATCCGGATCGGCAGGATCCTGCCAGAAATGCTTGATGAATTCTATATTATCAGCGATAAGTATCTTGTCTTTTATGTTTTTTACAATATGAGCATTTCCTGATCCGCGTATATAACCGGAACTTTTCTCACCTTTCAAATTTAAGCAAAATTCTATGTTGTTATTATTATAAATCTGTTTTACTTTTGCATCATTACTTCCTGTTGCAAACCAGAATTTCTGTTTAAAATAAATTAGTGTTACAGGTCGCAAGCGAGGTTTATTGCCATCCACACTAGCCAGATGAACAAGTTGCGTTTGTTTGAAATAACTGTAAATTTCTGTCCAGAAATCCATCTTTTCCACCACTTACTTTCGATAAAGAAGAAAAACCATATAACCGGCATACAAAGCTATAAACATCAAGGCTTCCCAGCGATCTAATTGTCGTCGTTTTCCTGTGAACATCGTTATAAATAATATAAGAGTTATTAAAATCAGAAAGATAAAATCTATATTCAATACTGTGGGAAATTCTATCGGATCGATGAGAGATGTAATTCCCAAAACCATGAAAATATTGAAAAGATTTGAACCAATAACATTTCCTACTGCCAGCCCATATCTTTTTTTGCGTACAGCCACGATGGAAGTTACCAATTCCGGCAAAGAAGTTCCTAAGGCAACTATCGTGATACCAATAAATTTCTCACTTACATTTATAAGTTCAGCGACAAAAACAGCATTTTTTACTACCATATTTCCGCCGAAGAACAAGCCAAGAATTCCAATCGAAACAAATAATACAGATTTCGGTATAGTATAATCGTAAATATTGATAGAGTCTATAACGCTATCTTTTGATATTCCAACCACATAAAAGAAGAATAGTACCAAGCTTATTACCAGGAACAGACCATCCAAACGAGAAAGAAGATTTCCGGCAAAACCAAAATTATTGGCCAGGGCAAATACAAAAACAGTTCCGACAAAAACCATGGGAATTTCTTTTTTTATAGTATTACGTTGAACTGCAATCGGATGAATGATGCCTGCTACTCCCAAAACCATCAGAGTGTTGAAAATGTTACTTCCCATCACATTGCCAAAACACATTTCATTATGACCACCGGTGCTGGAAAGAATGTTAACGATAAGTTCTGGAGCTGACGTTCCAAATGCAACGATGGTGAGACCAATAGCAATTTCCGAAATTGAAAGTTTCTTGGCCAGCGAAGAAGCTCCGTTCACCAGCAGGTCTGCACTTTTGATTAGAATAACAAAGCCGATGATCAGCAGAATTGCTGCCAAACCCAGCGACATAAATATCATACCTTCTATCATAAAACCTACATTAAATAAATTTACACATCTATTAAATCTGTGGCTTCATATTGCGATGAAACCAGCAAATTTAATTCGTGTTTCACTTCTTTTAAGAAATCGCTCATTATTTTGTGTGCCAAATCTGGCAAATTATTTTTTTCACTGAGATGAGCTAAAACCAGGTTTTTCAGCTTGGGATGCAGTATTTGAGTCATTACACCAACTGCCTGTTCATTGCTCAAATGTCCTTGTCTGCTTTTTATTCTCTGTTTTAGATGCGGAGGATAGGGTCCTGTAAGAAGCATTTGAACATCATGATTGCTTTCCAAGATAATTGTAGAAGAATTCTTCAAATTGTGCAGCATCAAATTACTGGAATAGCCAACATCGGTGGCAACTGCCAGTTTATTATTATTTTCCATTTGTTTAAAGATAAAATTCGAACCGTCGATCACATCATGAGAACTGGGAAAGGGACGAATAACTACATCATCGATCTCAAACTTTTCTCCAACTCTAAAATACTTTGTTCCTGCCGGTAATTTACCGACCCGATGACAACAGGTAGAAAAGGTAAGTTCAGAAGAATAAAGTGGAATATTCAGCTTTCTGCACAAAATTCCTGCACCGCTGATATGATCACTGTGTTCATGGCTGATAATGATACCTTTCAATTCCGCTGGATCTACATCGATGCTTTCCAGAAGAGCAATAATCTTTTTTCCGCTCAATCCGGCATCCACAAGGAATGCTGTATTCTCAGTTCGAATGAAAACTGCATTTCCTTTGCTGCCGCTGGCCAGAACACTGGTTTGGAACATTAACAGATCTTCCTATTTGATGTAATAATATCGCATATTCAAGCGATCAAATTCCGACCATTCAGCACCATCTTCCGAAATCTTATTTGTTAATTGCAGAACTCCCACCGTTTGTGCGTCCAGATTGTCGGCATGATGCATAACAATGGCTTCAATGGTTTGTGGTAAACGGGCTGAAGCTTTTTCATATTCGCCATGATGTGCCAAGATCAGATGACGCAATTTCATTAAAATATTTTCCGGGAAGTTGTTCAATCTGGCTGCTCTTTCACAAATGAATTGATCACCCAGTGGAATATGCCCGATCAAACGTCCCTGCACAGAAAAATCGATAGTATTGGCAATTTTATATTCAAACACTTTGCCGATGTCATGCAGAAGGGCTCCGGTAATCAGTAGATCTTTATCCACATCGTACATGTGCGATACGAAATCACAGATCGCAGCTATGGAAATTGTGTGTTCCAGAAGACCTCCGATGTAGTTGTGATGCCAGGTTTTAGCTGCCGGAGCTTGAGCAAATTTGGTATAAAATTCTTTATCTTCAAAAATATTTAATAGCAATTCTTTCAAATTTGGCTGTTTGATGTTATCGATAAAATTAAATAATTTATCGGAAAGTTTGTTCACATCTTTGGCAGTTGTTTCCATAAAATCTGCCAGATTGTATTCTTCTTCATAAAGCTTCTGAATTTTGTTAACTGTAATCTGGATTTGTGTTTTGTAGCTGATGATAACACCTTTGATGCGCAGAACATCACCTTCTTCAAATTTCTGTGCTAACGTTTTTGCATTATTCCACACATTTCCAGGAACAGAGCCTGTTTTATCGGAAAGCTGCAATCTTATATAAAAATCTTTACTGCCTTCCCGCAGGTTCTTCTGAGTTACCAGAAAGTCGCTGATAATTTCTTTGTTCAAATGATCTTTCAATTCACTAACTGTAATTTTTTCCATAATTTATCTCCAGTTTAATCTATTACATAAATGTTATTTGTATAAATCCAACCACGACCAAAACGGGTAATTTCCAAACGGTAATTTCCTGGCTTGGTAATTTCAAAGCTACCATTTTCGTCTCGTTTGTATTCTACTTTTTCTCCATTTTGGAAAAGAGTTACTTTTGCTATTTTGGGAATTCTAAAATAATATTTCAACCCTTTTCGGAACTTGATTTCTTCACCCAGGATTGCATTAGTTTCCCGATTGGAAATTCCAGCGAAAAAATTATAGGGATTCCCCATTTTGTAATTGATTATATAGCTATTACCTTTTTGCAGAGCAGTTAAAATATTGGCCTTATTGATCTCTTTTCCACTTTCAAGGAAAACATTGGTGCGAATAGCATTGTAAAGCGTGCGATGACGCAGGAATTTGAAATTAATCCCGAATTTCTTCATTCTTTCGGTATGAGCATCCACACTGCCGATAGCAGATTTTTTTTTACCTGCTGCGTTCAATTGATCCCACCAATTCAAGACTTCCCGAAATGGTTTTCTTACGAACATTGCAGGAAATAGCACCAAGAAAAGGCCGTTCAATTTTGGTTTCATTTTTCCGATCCATTCCGAAAGATAATTCCAGATCTCGATGCCGTCAAAGCCATCTACATCTTTTTGAAGCCATTCATATTTTCGGAACCGGGAACAGATCCTTCTTTCAATGGGATGAGCTGCAAATCCGATCGCTCCACTATTTTTATAGAACTCGACGTATTCTTGTACTTCCTTGCCTTTCAGCACTTCATCGGAATTGAAAACCAGGTAATGATGATCTTTGTTAGGATCGTTAACTTCCATTCCCACGATAACGACCAGATCTTTTTCTTTTAACACATGTTCATCTTCGGCGGCAGCTTTCGTGTTATGATCGTTGATGGTAACATAATCCAGATCGCGAAGTTTGGCTTCTCGAATGATGCGTGCCATGCTGATTAAACCATCATAAGAATAAATGGAATGATTGTGAATACAACCAGTTACTTCTACAAAATTCCTGTCAAATATCTGTTTTCTTTTCATTTGTTATTTCTTTAAAAGAAGGCATTTTTTATGTTTAACTATTTTTTCGTTTCCGCTTCTGGCAGAGAGTTTCAGCAGATAAACTCCGCTGGAAACCTGTTTACTATTTTCATCCTTTCCATTCCAGATAAAGCTGTTATTAGTATTGGAAATATCCTGCGCCATTTTCCGCACAAGTTGACCTCTAATATTATAGATCTTCAATTCCACATCTTCTGCATTTTCGCTCATGTTGAAATTAATATGCAAATTTCCGTTGAACAAGTACGGATTGGGAAATATCCTCATATTTACGGCAATTGGATCGATCTCGTTTTCCTGGATATCGACCAATTGAAAATCATCAAAATCTATCGCATTGTAGGCGTAGATCTGCTTGGTTTCATCATTCTGAAGAATTGCAACAGCTCTACAATTGGTCATATCGCCATTAATGGTTGTAAAATCCAGGTTATAATCAAAATCTACCGAATCTACGAAGCTTGTATCTGCTGCCAAAGTAATATTTTCGAATTGGGTTGGAATATAACGCAGGATCGGAATCGTGAAACCAGAAGGTAAACTGGCATTGTCAATAACGTCTTCCACTATCATCGTGTAAATGGAACAATCATCCAGGAAATTTGTGAAAACCCTGGTTTCAGAATTCGCCGCTTCCACTTTAATTTCAGCAAATCCAGCATTATCATATTTTCCACTCACATTGAAAGATGAAACAAATGTACTGTCATTCATCGCATCATCATATAGATCTGTAAAATCTGTGATATAACTAGAAGAAATATAACCCGGAATTTGCCGACTGCCATTGAGCACAGTTCCCGGCAATCCGACAAAAGAATATGAATTGTAGCGATTGAAAGAATCTATGCAATAAAATGGAACATTACCAGCAGAAGGAAAATAATTTATCACTTCTGTTGTTTCAGGATCGATGACATCCTGCTGAACTGTCATCACATTTGTGCTGTTATTACTATTTAACTGCACGCAATTTTCTACGATTGTTACCGGCATGGAATGATAAAAAGTATCGAATTCCAAATCCAGGGAATTATTCTGATTTAAACTGTCTGATGCACAACCTATGTAAGCAGAAGCTTCATATTGCGATGCAGAGTGTAACAATCCAAAATATAGACTGTCTGTAAAATCGTAAGTTACTATGCTTCCGGCTGAAATATTATCTACGAAAATAGTATCTCGAACTAAGCCGGTTGTTAATTCCTGCACGAATATTTCGTTTTCGGGAGAGGACATCGAAAAAACCAGATATGCATCTTGAGCTGTAGAATTGGATGCATTGCGAATTGTAAGTTTGGGAAATATTTGTGCTGCACTTGTAATATCACCTTCAAAAGTAAAATCCAAAACATCCAGATCCGTGCCATCGGTTATAAAATGTCCGTACAGGCAAAACAGGAATTCACTCTGATAATTAAAAGAATTCATGGAATAGTAATAATCATTAGTGTAGAAATAGCTTGTTAGTCCATCTCCTTCCGAAGCTGCAATAAATTGATCTGTAGAATTTGTGGGATAATCTACAATCAACCACATTTTCGAATCAATTATCGTATCATTAAATTCAATATTGTTCCAGGCTCCCAGGTTTAACTGATTTGGCTGCACCATTATCGAATCGTAAACAGCATCTGGTTGATACAGAGAATCACGAGCAACTTTTACACTCAACGGATCGGAACTCTGGCTGCCGGGAAGATAAATAAGTGCGCCTTCTGCTGCAAATTGCTGACCTGGAATTGCTCCCAGATAAGTTTCAAAATCGAAGCGGACAGCCCAGCTGGATGCGCCATACCAAAGTTGATCGACCGTGTTCTGATGATAATAAACCAGTGAATCTCGCATTCCGGGATTTACTTCCATTCCACCTGCTGGTCGAAATTCGATAGCGACCAAAAACGAAACAACAGTCAGGATCAGTATTACAAATACTTTTTTCAACATAAACTCCTTTTGGCAAAACTTGCCGAAAAGCCTTTCTTGTAAACCTTTTTTTGAACGATTTTAACTTCAGCAATCCCCGAAAATATAATTGCTGAGTTAACTGAAATTATAAATTATCAAGCCTTTTTAGCTCTTTTATGTCCGCGCCAGCGTCGATGCACCCAAAACCATTGTTCCGGATATTTCAGAATATATTTTTCCAGCTGCTGAGAAACCTTTTCTGTAAGAGCAATAACATCTGCTGTTGTATTCTTGTAACCCTTCGGTAAGATCATCGATTCAAAGATGAATTTATGTTTATCATTCTCTGTTCGTAGAGCAAGGGCAGGAACGATGGGAGTTTGGGTTTTGATGGCGATCTTGGCTGTTCCCACAAAAGTGGAAGCAGGATGCCCCATAAAATTGGTAAGAACGCCATTCTTTCTGGCATTCTGGTCAATCATGATAGTTACAATATATTTTTCTTTCAAAAGCTTGAGGATCTGTCTGAGAGCAGTTTTCAGTTCGATCAGCACCAGACCATCGTCTTTACGCAGAGAGTAGGTGAAATCATTTAAATAACGATTTCGTAATTTTTTGTAGATCACCGAAAGTTTGTGTTTGGTATGAATGTATCTTCCTGCCAATTCCCAATTACCTGTATGAGCAGAAGCCAAGATAACGCCTTTATTCAGCGTAATTGCAGCTTCCAGGTTCTCCCAACCTTCCAAAATAACATCATCGTACAATTTTTCGAAATCGGCAAAATAAATTTCGGCAGCATTCCTGCCCATTTCCCGATACATTTTCTTTAGAATTCTGTTACGTTCCTGCAGGTTCATTTCAGGAAAAACAAGCTGTAGATTCTGCTCTGCCGTTTTCTTTCGAATACCCAAAACCATGCCGCCAAACTGCATCAAATTTGCTGCTACGTTCTTGATGACAGAAAGCGGAAAGTGCTTGACCGTGTAATACAAACACATGAATAAAATATATTCTATCCTGCTCTGGATCGGCTTTTTCATCTAATCTCCATTTGCTGACAAATCTGTAAAAATGTTCCTGGAAGGCAACAGAAATTTTGTGGAAATTTTTGGAAGGGATAAAATATCTTTTTCCCTTTTACTTGACTTTGTGAGATTCATCCGAATCTTGAATTCAAAAATATTTGGAGAATAGGTTGAATATTTTAGCAATTTGCACTACAAGTTCATCTGGCAGCATCGCGATCTGCAAAGATGAGGTGATTTCCTTCAGCAGCTACCTGGATATCAAGATCACTCATTCCGAAAGACTGATGCCGCAAATAGATTTTGGGCTGAAACAATGCAAGATCACATTGGATGAGATAGATCTGATAGCTGTGGCAAACGGTCCCGGTTCTTTTACAGGATTGCGGATCGGACTGGCAACTGCAAAAGGACTTTGCATGGGAAAACAAATTCCACTTTTTCCTGTAAATACTTTGGAACTTCTGGCCTACAATGCTTTTGGCTCACGTTTAGCTGTTCTACCTTTTATCGATGCCAAAATGAATGAAGTTTATGCAGCATTATATTCGAAAGATTTTAAGGAATTGATAATTCCACAAAATGCCAAACCGATTGAATTTCTGAATCTGATCGATCAGCCTGTATTTATTCTGGGAGACGGCATTCAAAAATATTCCAGAGAATTGAAGGAAAGCAAGATTGAGTTTGTAACTGCTCTTCCCCACCAGAATATTCCACAAGCTTCCACATTGATAAGTATGGCACTGCAGCTTAAGGAAATACCCAAATACGATTTTGAGTTCATTTCCGACCTGCAGCCTTATTATCTGCGTAAATCTCAAGCTGAGATCGTGAAAGAAGAAAAGGAGAAAAAATAATGGAAAACAAACGACCAAGCTGGCATCAATATTTTATGGAAATGGCGTTTCTGGCTTCTAGCAGATCTACCTGCCTGCGCCGTAAAGTAGGAGCGATCGTTGTTCTGGAAAATCAAATAGTATCAACAGGATATAATGGCTCACCCAAGCACGTGCGACATTGTGCTCAAACCGGCTGTTTGCGAGCTAAAATGAATGTTCCTTCGGCAGAAAGACACGAACTTTGCCGTGGTGTTCATGCTGAACAAAATGCTGTGATCCAGGCTGCTGTAAATGGAGCTTCCATCAAGGGAGCTGTGCTGTATTGCACAAACCAGCCTTGCGTTATCTGCTCCAAAATATTGATAAATGCTGAGATAAGAACTGTATATATAGCCGAACCTTACGAAGACAAACTGGCTCAGGAACTTCTTAAAGAAGCTGGCGTTGCCATGAATTTGGTGAATAGAGAAACGGGTGTGCTGGAGAAATTGATTTAAGTTTATCAGGATTTCAGCAATTCAGGATTTCAGCAATTCAGGATTTCAGCAGTTCAGGATTTAAGCAGTTCAGTAACTCAGCAAGATTTGTATCTCGTTCACTCTGGAACGAGAAAGAACTTTTTTTTACAATCCCGTCAATCCTGTGATCCTGTCGAAGAAACTATCCGAGTTAATCCGTGTTTATCCGCGGCAATAGAGATTCTTCATAAGAGCAATCGTCGTAAGATTCTTCAGAATGACAGAATTATATTCGTCTTCCTGAGGATTTCAGCAAGATTTGTAAACGAGGAAATCTTAGACATCAAAAACAACTTTTCTCAATACTTATTATGAAGCTTTCGGAAAGTTTTTTATTCAACTCCTCCAGAGTTGTAATTTGTATAAAGATCTAAGCTGGCGGTTTATTCTTTTCGACTTTTATCTCATCCCCACGACTGAAGTCATGGGCTAATTTGCAGCAGCAATCCTAAACCAGCAGCTCCAAACTTTTTAGATAAAACTTTTTGTGAAAATGCTCCGAAAGATGCAGAAGAAAAATTCTGTTCAGCTTCTGCATCATGGTTTTATCTAATTTAAAATCATTGAGCATATTACCTATTTGTCGTAAATTATTCAGGATAAATGCCTGTTGTTTAGATAGTTTGATCAGCTGATCACTTTGAACAGGACGATAGCAAGCGCTGCAGATAAAACCGTGTTTTTGGGGATAATAGGCAAAAAACGATTTATTTTTATTACATTCCAGGCATTTTTCTACATCGATCTCGATTCCGATGATAACGAACATGCGAAGTAGAAAACGCCAGAAAATAGCAATTCCATTTTTAGGAATCGCTCGAATATAATCTAAATAACTTACGATCAATTCATAAAGTTTATGATAATCACTCATTTCCAGGATTAGCTGGCGATAGATCTCAGCAGCAGCCTGCATTAGAATGCCATTTTCAAATTTCGTTTCCCGTAGATGAGCCTTGATCAATTCACCATCTTTGAAGATATGCCATTCACTGCTGGGATTTTTGTATAATGTAAAATCAACTTCATTCAGAATTTCCAGAAGACCGATCGCTTTACTTTTCTGTTTGCGCACGCCTTTTGCCATTAGCGTGATGTGCCCGAATTCTAATGTGAACACATCTAAGATCAAGCTGGTGTCGCTATATTTTGTTTTTCTAAGAATTATACCTTTTGCTGATATCTCTCGGTTAGAGGAACTCATCTATTCCACAGTTACGCTTTTTGCCAGGTTTCGGGGCTGATCAACATCCAGACCGCGCAGATTTGCCACGTGATATGCCAGCAGCTGAAGTGGAATAACAGAAAGTAATGGCTGCAGAGTAACGATAGTTCTAGGAATATAAATCACGCTTTCGGATTGCTCGATTATTCTTTTATCACCTTCGGTAGCAATCGAGATGATTCTTCCATTTCGGGCTTTCACTTCCTGCAGATTCGAAATGATCTTATCATAGATCGCATCGTCGGGAGCGATTGCTACAACCGGCATATTTTCATCGATCAAAGCAATCGGCCCATGTTTCATTTCTGCAGCCGGATAACCTTCGGCATGAATGTAAGAAATCTCTTTTAATTTTAGAGCTCCTTCCAAAGCCACCGGGAAATTCACACCACGCCCCAGATAGAGTGCATTTTGGGAATCAACCAGAGTTTTGGCTATTTCCAGAATATTATCGTTTTGATCTAAAATCTGCTGGATTTTTTCTGGAATTTTCTGCAATTCTTTGATGAAAGCTGTTCCAAAAGTTGGAGATATATTTCTCATTCTGCCCAATAAAACAGCCAGCATGGTTAAAATGGTTACTTGCGAGGTAAAAGCTTTTGTGGAAGCAACTCCAATTTCCGCTCCGGCATGAATATAAACTCCGCCATCCGATTCACGCGCTATCGTGCTGCCAACTGTATTCGTAATTCCTAAAACACGGGCACCTTTTGCTTTTGCTTCCCGCATTGCAGCCAGAGTATCGGCTGTTTCACCGGATTGGCTGATAAAAAATACAGGAGTAAATGTAGGAATGATCGGATTGCGATAGCGATATTCGCTGGCATATTCCACTTCTACTGGAACGCGTGCAATATTTTCGATAATATGCTTACCAATAAGTGCCGCATGCCATGATGTGCCACAGGCAATGATTTGCATTCTTTTGATGCGTCGTAATTCCTCACCTGTCATATTTAAACCACCCAGACGTACTGTAGAAAGTTCCTGAACCAAACGACCTCTAAAAGCATTTTCCACTGAAATCGGTTGTTCAAAAATCTCCTTTATCATAAAATGCTGATATTCACCTTTATCAATGGAAGAAACATCCCAATCTACTACAGAAACTTTTGCCTTTACTACTTGATTATCCAAAGTTGTGATCTCGAAATGATCGTTATCTATCGTTACGATCTCATTATCTTTCAAATAGATAACTTTCTTGGTGTGAATGATGATGGCACTCACATCAGAAGTTACGAAAAATTCGTGATTTCCAATTCCCAGAATCAGCGGACTGCCCTTTCTGGCAGCAACCATTTTTCCCGGGTGGTCACTGCTGATCACAGCGATCCCAAAAGTTCCTTCCACCAGCTTGAGAGCTTCCTGCACTGCCGAAGTGAGATCTTTGGTGTCATGTTCAAAATGCTCGATAAGATGCACCAGAACTTCCGTATCTGTTTCACTTACGAATTTATGATTTTCAGATTCAAGTTTTTTTCTTAAATTGCGATAGTTCTCGATTATCCCATTGTGGACAAGAGCAATTTTGTTGTGACAGCAAACATGTGGATGAGCATTTTCTCCGGTTGGTTTTCCGTGAGTAGCCCACCGGGTATGAGCAATTCCCAGTTTTCCTTCCACCAGTTCCGGAGATGGAAGTGTGCGTTCCAGTTCTATGATCTTCCCCGGTTTTTTGTGCACTTTCAATTCGTTATTCTTATCGATTATCGCCAAACCTGAACTGTCATAACCTCTATATTCTAAACGTTTTATACCTTCTACGATGATCGGTGTAGCATTTCTTTTTCCTATGTAACCTACGATTCCACACATATCAACTCTCCAAAATTTTTATCGGTTTTTGATTTGTTTTATTTATTTGAACGTAAACAAAATACATTATTGCAGCTGCTGGAATTATATACCAGTACGGCATGATTTCCTGGCCCAGAAGTTTATCCAGGATCGGTATCTTTCCTTCGAACGTGTTCAAGATAACTGCTAAACTATTATTCACAAAATGGGCAAACATCGGCACAAAAATACTGTTGGTTTTCAGCAGCAGAAAGCCCATCCACATTCCCAGAAGCGATGCTGGAACCAGACGAAATGGATCTAAATGATAAATTCCGAATAAAATTCCCGATATCACGATTGCTCTTGCTATTCCCTGTTTTTCAAATCCGCGAATGATATAACCTCGGAAAAGCGTTTCCTCACAAATTCCCGGAAGAACTCCAATAACGAAAATACTGAACCAGAAACCACCTTGTTGTGCTGTAAGGAAATTTTTCATTCCTTCCAGGTATGATTCAGAAATTGGGAAAAATAAATTAATTACCTGACTGATAACAGCAACGATAAGTAAAGCCGGAATCACGGCGATAATTGCCCAGACAAAGTTCATCGTTTTCGTTTTATTCAGCCTGATGGTCGATTTGATATTGGTTTTAGAAACGCGCAAAATCAAGAGAACTGGCAGAAGTATCAAAAAAATCTGAGTTTTGATAAGCCCTTTCATGATATCTGCAGTTTGCCATTTCGTTCCCAGATAATATAAAGCTAACAGCAACACAAAATATACCAACATTACAAATTGTGTATTGAAAATATCTTTTTTCCCTTTGCCCCAGAATTTCAAACTTTTTTCCTCTTCAGTTCGGAAAAGCACACTTTCGCTGTTGAAAAGCTTTATCGAAACTCCGATCAGCACAATATCCAGAATGATCGTGTAACCAATTATCAGGAGAAAATAATTCAGGCTGAAATCGCTGAGCATGATATCGCGGATCATCAGAGAAAAATTCACAATTGGAATAAGAGCAAAACCGGCATTCAATTCAAACCCCGGTAAAAAACTTACCATGGAAAGCATGATGCTTCCAAAAATTAGCGGCATCTGATAGCTTTGAGCTTCTTTGATATTGCGTGAATACGTGGAAATGGAAAGTAATATTGCCGAGAAAAAAGTGATCAAAGGCAACATCAATATCAGGATTAAAGCGAAATTACCCAGAGGAAGCTGAATATTGGTAACTTCTGCCCCTGCCTGACTGATGATGTGACTGAACGAAAAATACATACTGAAAAGATTACAGAGAACTGTGATAATGGAAATTGTAATGATCGTAAGGTATTTTCCTACAACCAGTTCATTACGTCGGGCAGCGCTCACCAGAATTGTTTCCAGGGTTCCCCGCTCTTTTTCTCCTGCCACCAGATCGCTGGCAATTACCGAAGCTCCGCTCACCGTTAAAATTATCAGTAAATAGGGCAGGAATTTTCCCAGGGCAAAACCGATCATTTTTTCCGGCGGTGCAATATTATCTTCCAATACATTCACCGCATCCAGAATATCAGGATTTACCTTTATTCTTTCTAAGCGAGATGATACAATTTTTTCCTCAATTTCTTCCATTACACGATAGATTTTATCATAAGTCAGGCTGCTTTTATCATCGGATTTATTGTAGCTGACTGTGACGATAAACTGTTGCAAACCATCTGCTGTTGTGCTGTCGGAGATCTCGACCAGAGCTTGAATAGAGTTCTCTTCTACCAGTTGCAGATAAGTCGATCTTTTATATTTAGTTACGCTTTCCATTATCTGGAAAGTCTCGACTTCCGCAATCGTATTTTCAATTTCAATCGCAGTTTCGTTCATAAGATTATTTTGAATATAAACTGTAGCTTCTTCCTCTTCCAGCTTCATTTCCTGGCGAGACATCATGGAGCTGAATCCGATCATGAGCAGCGGATATAAAATAAGTGGAAGTACAAATGAAGTTATCACCGTTCGACGATCTCGCAGCAGGTCCAGGAGTTCTTTGCGATATACTGTGAAAACTTTATTCAGATTCATTTTCTTCCTCCCGCTTTTCGTTTACAAAGTGAATGAAGATATCGTCCAGATCGTGCAAACCGGTTTCTTTTCGGAAATTCTCCCAGGTTCCTTCCACCAGCAGTTTACCTTCGTGGATCATTACAATCTTATCAGCAATTCGTTCTGCTTCCCGCATTATATGTGTGCTGAAAAGAACACATTTTCCCTGCTCTTTGCAATGATGAATAAAATTAACAATATTTTTTGCTGTAAGAATATCCAAACCGGCAGTTGGTTCGTCGAAGATCATCACAGGAGGATCGTGAATTATCGATCGGGCAATCGATACTTTCTGTTTCATACCGGTGGAAAGCAGATCGATCTTTTTATCCAGGAAGTCATGCATATCCAGAAGATCAGCCATTTCCTGAATTCTCAATTTAATATCACTCTCAGAAACATCATACAGCCTGCCAAAATAAGTTATCACTTCCCTGGCAGAAAGACGTGCGTAAAGCCCTGTATCACCGGACAAAAATCCCAGATTCGCTCTTACATTCTGTGCCTGTTTCAAAATATCGAAACCTTCTACCAAGGCAGTTCCACCAGTGGGTTGCAAAACTGTAGACAGCATTCTCATGGTTGTGGTTTTACCAGCTCCATTCACTCCCAATAAAACCACAATTTCACCTTTGTGGGCACGGAAAGAAAGATCGTTCACAGCAAAAAGCTCTCCCCCATTTTTCTGCACGAACATTTTAGATAAATTTTGTACTTCAATCATAATTCCTCAATCAATAAACATTAATTTTGCTTAATTAGAATTAATAGGATTTTGAATCAAGCTTTTTTAGATAAAAAAAATAGCAGGACAGCAAAAAAGCCATCCTGCCCAATATAATTTAAACAGACGGAATGAAGTCTGTTTCGTCGTCGATCAGTCGAATAAATTCTGCTACGATCTTTACAGCACCATCCAGATCTTTGAAAGAAATTATTTCATTTGGAGTGTGCATATAACGATTTGGAATACTGACCAAGCCCGCTGCTACACCGGAACGAGATGTCTGGATCGCATTTGCATCTGTACCAGTTCCTCTAGGAGCTGCATGAACTTGATAATCAATTTTTGAATTTGCCGCGGCTTTTTTCAAGATTTCAAATACTTTGGGATTGATGTTTGCACCAACAGAAATGCTGGGTCCTTTTCCCAGGTCGCATTCACCCAGAATATCTTTACTCATGCCGGGATAATCGGAAGCATGTGTTACGTCGATAGCAATTCCCACCTGAGGGTCGATGCCGAATGTACTGGTTGTCGCACCGCGCAGACCGATCTCTTCCTGAACAGAAGAAACTGCAAAAACATTGGCTGCCACTTTCTCATTTTCCAATTCTTTTAAAACAGCACCGGCAACGTAAACACCAGCTTTGTTGTCAGTAGCTTTGGTTGTAACAAAATCGCGGCTCAGCATCTCCATACCAGGAGAGAAAGTAACAATATCGCCAACAGCTACTTTTTTCTCTGCAGCTTTTTTGTCTTTTGCCCCAATATCGATCCATAGATCTGATAGTTTGGGAGCTTGCTTTCTTTCTTCCGGTTTTAATAAGTGAATGGGTTTTCTGCCAATAACTCCACGTACAACTTTTCCGTTATGATAAATATCGACACGCAATCCTGGCAATAAACTCGGATCTACACCACCCACAGGTTTGAAGCGCAAGAAACCTTTATCGGTAATATAATGGATCATCAAACCAATTTCATCGGCATGACCAACCACCATAAATCGAATTTTACCAGTTCCTTTTTTGAGTGCGATCACGTTTCCGTGTACGTCTGTTTTAACTTCATCTGCCAGATCTTTCACATAGTTTCGATAAACTTCCTGAGCAGGCTGTTCATATCCGGAAGGACTTGGAGCCAGCACCAGATCTTTAAAGAATTTCTTGTCCATTTATTTCTCCCTTTTATAAAAATTAACAATTATTCGCTACACCAGCAGCAAATGGATTCACGCTTTTCTTCTCTTCTTTCTTCGGTTTTTCGTTTGGGATCATGCACAAAAATTTGAGAACTGTATCACCATCATTTACATAATTGTGTTTCATCTGAGGTTCTACATAAACAATATCACCTTTCTTAAATGGAATTTCACCATCTTCTGTGGTAAGATGTCCTTCTCCTTCCACGATATAATTTTCATGTTCCCATTCATGAGCATGATATGGTGTAAAGCCACCTGGTTCGACTTCAAACATTCTCATGGCAAAATTCGGAGCACCATCTTTGGCAGAAACCAGCCAGCGGATCTTCACCTTTTTTGCACCATCCATTGTAACATCTTCCAAAGGAACATCTGTATAATGGGAATGTTTCATCCTTTCCTCCAAAAAAATCTTTTAAGAAATTATACTGATATAACTTCTTTCACTTCAGGAATTTCTTCTTTCAATACTCTTTCAATTCCAGCTTTCAAGGTAAGAGTAGCCATTGGACAGCTTCCACAAGCACCTTGCAGTTTCACCTCAATTACATTATCTTCACGTACATTCACCAATTCACAATCTCCACCATCTGCCTGCAGTGATGGGCGAACTTTATCCAGAACTTCCTGAACTTTTGCTTTATCTAACATTTTTCCTCCGTTGCAGATTCTTTTCAGAACTGCTTATTTATTTTTCTTATTCTTTTATTTTACTTACCGAAAAATAATATAGTTCAAAATAGTAAAGAAAAAAGGAATAAATTATTTTCATTTAATAAAGTTAACTTATAGTGAACTTCATTTAGAATCAAATCCTGAATTTCCTTGACCACTAAACCCTATTTTAAAGATTGACAGAGAATTAATTTTTAAAATAAAAATGAGGAGTGAGAGATGAAGAAGAAAGTCATCATTATGGGTGCTGCAGGACGTGATTTTCACAATTTCAATTGCTATTATCGCGATAATGAAAATTACTATGTGGTTGCATTCACAGCAACGCAAATTCCCGATATCGATGGAAGAAAATATCCCGCTGAATTAGCTGGAAAACTCTATCCTGAAGGTATCCCCATTCTGGCAGAAGAAGAGATCAAGGAATTGATCCAGAAACATGATGTTGACGAAGTTGTATTTGCATACAGCGATGTCCCTCATGAACGAGTTATGAATATTGCTTCTCTGGTAAATGCAGCCGGAGCAGATTTCAAACTTATCGGAATGAAAGAATCACGCATCAAAACAACCAAACCGCTTATTTCAATTTGCGCTACCAGAACTGGTTGTGGAAAAAGTCAAACAACAAGACGCGTAGTAGAAATTCTGAAAGCTAAAGGCTTGAAAGTGGCTTCGATCCGCCATCCAATGCCTTACGGTGATCTGGTTAAGCAAAAAGTTCAAAGATTTGCTGAGCTTGCTGATCTGGAAAAACATGAATGTACAATCGAAGAAATGGAAGAATATGAACCACATATCATGATGGACAGCATCATTTATGCTGGAGTAGATTATGAAGCTATCGTGCGTGAAGCAGAAAAAGAAGCAGATGTTATCATCTGGGATGGCGGAAATAACGATACTTCTTTCTATACTTCCGATAAAGAACTTACTATTGTTGTTGTAGATCCTCACAGACCAGATCATGAAAGATTGTATTACCCAGGCGAAACAAATTTGATAGCTGCTGATGTTGTTGTTATCAATAAGATCGATTCAGCTGATCCGGAAGGAATTCAAATCGTACGCGATAACATCCGTGAACTTAATCCAGATGCTATTGTTATCGACGGAGCTTCTCCACTTACAGTTGATAAACCCGAACTGATAAAAGATGCTAACGTTCTGGTTGTGGAAGACGGACCTACACTCACACATGGCGAAATGCAGTATGGAGCTGGTGTAGTTGCAGCCGAAAAATATGGTGCTGCTGATCTTGTAGATCCTCGCCCATTTGCTGTTGGAACTATCGCTGAAACATTTGAAAAATATCCTGAGATTGGAATTCTGCTTCCTGCCATGGGTTATGGCAAGCAGCAGATGAAAGATCTGGAAGAAACAATCAACAACACTGAATGTGATGCAGTTATAATTGGAACTCCAATTGATCTTACAAGAATCATCAAAGTTAATAAGCCTACAGTAAAGATCGGTTATAGCCTACAGGAGATTGGACATCCAACTCTGGAAGATGTTTTAAAAGATTTCTAAATAATCGAAATCAATAAATTAAGGGCAGATAATTTTCTGCCCTTTTTTTACCCATAACTTTTTTTACTCATAGCAGACTTGATAGATCTGAATTAAGTTAAACGGCAAAATCCTTGAAAAAAAGCAGATTTTTCCGTCATTCAGACATTTCTTGCACATTGCTCATACGGCTTCGTGCTGATTCGATGGTACAGGTTTGAAGAATACGAAACGGAGTTTCGTTGGAAATTACATTCCAAAACGGGAGTTTTGGAACGAGAAGAGTTTTGGAACGAGAAGAGTTTTTGTATCTCGATCACTCCTGATCGAGAAGTGCCATTATTCTGCCTGCCCTGTGGAATGCAGCTTTGCTGCTGGTTTTTCCAATTCCACCGGGCCAACCAAGGCTTAATCGCGAATTCTTTCGGGACGAAGGCTGGACATTTCTTGCACGTTGCTCTTACAGCTTCGTGCTGATTCGATGGTACAGGTTTGAAGAATCACATTACAATTTTAAAAATAAAAAAAAATATTTTGTTCGTTTTAGTTGGTTAATGAAAAATTGGTGCAGAAGGGGGGACTCGAACCCCCACAGGCATATTGCCTACTAGACCCTGAACCTAGCGTGTCTACCAATTTCACCACTTCTGCAACAGTGCGGATAAAATTTCACACCATTTTTGAGTCAAGAAAAAAAAGCAAATTCATTCTGGAAAATGAATTCAATGTTATATTAATAAATAATTGACAAATTTATCTATGATTTGAATTTCCAGACAAATGAAAAATTGGATGAAATAGAAATGGCATATTTAGTATTAGCAAGAAAATACAGACCTCAAACTTTTGAAGAGATCTATGCGCAGGATCACATAACACAGATCTTAAAAAATACAATTGATTTGGATAGGACAGCTCATGCTTATCTTTTTACCGGTCCACGTGGAGTAGGTAAAACTTCTCTGGCTCGAATATTTGCCAAAAGTTTGAATTGCCTGGAAAATGGACCAACAACTCATCCCTGCAATAAATGTCAGAATTGTACAGAGATCACCTCTGGAATTTCTGCAGATGTAATCGAGATCGATGGCGCTTCCAATACAGGTGTAGAAGACATTCGCGAGCTGCAGAAAGAACTGATGTATTCTCCATCCAATTCTCTTTATAAAATCTACATTATCGACGAAGTTCACATGCTTTCCAAGAATGCTTTTAATGCACTTTTAAAAACTCTGGAAGAACCTCCCAAAAATGTGATTTTTATTTTTGCAACAACTGAGCCACATAAAGTAATTGCAACTATTATATCTCGTTGTCAGCGTTTTGACTTCAAACGAATTCCAATTCCCGATATTATCAGCAGGCTGCAGGAAATCTGTGAACTGGAAAATATATCCATTGATAAAGAAGCTCTTTTTATGGTTGCCAAAAAAGCTGATGGAAGTATGCGGGATGCCCAATCACTGATGGATCAGGTTCTTGCCTATGGAAAAGAACACATTGCACTAACAGATGTTCTTTCGATATTTGGGATTGTTCATTTTGATATTTTTCATAAGATCATGGAATTTATAGCTCAAGAGGATGCAACCAGCATTATCAAGCTTCTACACGACGTACTGGAAAAAGGCAATGATATTCAGGAATTCATAAATGGACTACTGGATTATATTCGAAATTTACTGCTTGTGAAAGTAAATATAGAAGTTCCAACCATGAGCGATGCAATCCTGAAAGAAATGCAGGAACTGACTTCCAATTTTTCAGAGAATGACCTTTTATATTTGATGAGTATTCTGGTGAAAGCTAAGATGGATATAAAAAGCAGCACAAATCCAATTCTTGTAACAGAGATGACTTTTATCAAAATTGCAAAACTCCAGAAGCTGCAAGCATTGGATGATATTCTCAATAATCTTGGCAATTTTGAATCCGAACCAGTGGCTCAAATAAAAAGAGAAAAACCAAAGCAACCCAAACCTTCCAGAGAAGAAATCAGCAAAAAAACTGAAGAAGTAAAACACGTGATGGAAAAGGAAATCGATGAAGATAGACCAAATGTGGATTCCCTTTCGGAAGAGGTTTACAAAAAGTATTTACCGCAAATCATCAGGCTAATAAAAAAAGAAAAACCAATGGTGGGAACTTATCTGGAGAAAAGTCAACTGGAAAGCATTCAAAACAACGTGATAAACTACTCTGTTTCCAAACAAATGGCTTACAACTACCTGATGGATGGAAAGAATATAATTTCAGATATTTTTTCTAACTTTTTTAAGTTGCGAATTAAAGTACATTTTGATCATAAAGAAAAAGAAAAAAGTGATGAGATCGTTAATCCTACTTTGGAAGATATTCGTCGGGAATCTCCCATTATAGCAGATTTCATCGAGAAAACAGATTCAATTTTCGATTAGCATTTCATTTATAGTTAAAAAGTTGTAACCTTCATTTTTCAGATTTGGAAGTGCTTCTTTCAAAGCTTCAATTGTAAAATTTCTATCAACTGTACTATCTATAAATTTTCCTGCATCGTGCATCACGATTATGCACCCAGGTTTAACTTTTCTATAAAGTCTTTTTAAGATTTGCTGTTTAGAAGTGGCTTTGAAATCTTTTGTGGATGCATTCCAGATGATCATTTGTTTATTCAAAGTCTTCATAACTCGAAACGTATTCAGATCGAATCTACCATATGGTGGACGAAAAGGAATATCTCCTTCCACACCACATTTTCGTAAAAGCTTCTCAGTCTTTTTGATGTCTTCTCTCATCGATCTTTGAGAACGAAATATGAAATTTCGATGATCCATGGAATGATTGGCAACTTGATGACCATTTTCTAAGATATTTTTTATAATTTTTTTATATTTTTCTATTTTACAGCCACTTACAAAAAATGTAGCTTTAACCTGATGCTGTTTTATAATTTCCAGAATCTTTTGTGTGTGAACAGGGTGCGGCCCGTCATCAAAAGTAAGTGCAATATTCTTGTTTTGCCCAGAAAAACTGAAATGAACATTCTTGCAACCAAACATCATTATTCCTCATTATTATTGACTTCAATCATCATCTATTTAATTTTGATTTTAATAAATTGTGGTTGGGAAAGTGGTCAAGATATTTACACTTCCCAGGAATGGAGTAGATGGTAGATGGAAATTTTTCTTTCTTTAGCAGTTTTATATTCAGTTCTCATTTTATTTTTCTTTTTGGGATTGCATTCACCGAAAGCACAGAAAAATACTACAATTAACAAAATATCCATCATCGTAGCTGCCAGAAATGAAGCTGAAAATCTACCGAAATTACTGAATAGGTTAACTAGTCAGAATTATCCGACTGAAAAATACGAGATCATAATCTGCGATGACCGATCTGACGATAATTCAACTGCGATAATAAAAGAATTTCAAAGTGAGAATCCAAATCTGCAATTGATTCAGATCAAGGAAGAAGATCCAAAAATTTTGGGCAAAAAGGGAGCAATAACAACTGCTGTTAAAGCTTCAAAATATGATATTCTGGCGTTCACTGATGCTGACTGCCAACCGTCAGTAAATTGGCTGCAAGAAATCAATAAACATTTTCCGGAAGATGTCGATTTTGTAGCAGGATATTCAACAATCCAGCATGAAAATAAGTTTTTTGGATTAATGAAGAATCTGGAACGTTCTGCAATATTTGCTGTAATTGCCGGTGCCTTTGGTTTTAACTGGGGAATTACTGCTACAGCTGGAAATATGGCATATCGAAAAAAACTGTTTGATGAAGTGAATGGATTTGAAGGAATCGGTCACATCCGTTCTGGCGATGATGACCTGATGCTGCATAAAATGTGGAAGTTCATCAGAAACCTGCGTTTCATGTTCTCAACCGATTCGATAGTTGTTACGCAAGGTTGTGCAGATGTGCAGCAACAGATAAATCAGGAAACAAGGCGTGGTTCAAAATGGAAAATCTATCCGTTTTCGATAAAACTTGTTACACTTCTTGTGATGTTGTTTTACATTAGTTATATTCTGCTGCTCCTGTTTACAATTCTTGGAAGTTATACCTGGTGCTTCTTTGGTATCGTCACATTTTTAAAAATCGTTCCTGAGTTTCTTTTAACTTTTTCGTTTCTTCTCAAGGTTAAAAATCTTAAATATCTTCAGGTCTTCCCCATTGCGGAGATCATCTACATTCCATATTTCATTTTTTTTGGCTTGAAAGGAACTTTTGGTAAATATCGCTGGAAAGAATAAATGGAAAAAAATAGAGAAACAAAATGAATATGTATGATCTTGTAGAAAAAAATAAAACTGAATTCAGTCGATTCAAAGTACAAAATGATAATATTCGTAGGCTTTGGAATATTTCGGGGAAATGTGCTGAATTGCTTTATATTATGGTTCTTTCCAAACAACCAAAATCAATCCTGGAGATTGGTTCATCCAATGGATACTCTACTTTCTGGTTATCGCTGGCAGCAGAAAAAGTGGGTGCAAATATTATTTCCATTGAAGTTGATGAAAGCCGTTTTAGACTAGCAAAAGAAAATCTAAAAAACCGGAAAAATGTTGAATTGATCAATGCTAAAGCAGAAGAGATTCTTCCAAAAATAGAAACTGAATTTGACTTCATTTTTATAGATGCCGGAAAAATAAATTATATCGATTATCTTAAGCTGATCGTTCCAAAACTAAAAGAAAAATCCATCATCATTGCAGATAATGTGATCTCTCATCAACACACGGTTAAAGAATATCTTGACTTTATAAAATCAGATTCCCGTTTTGAGAGTATGATGTTGCCCTTGGATACGGGATTAGAGATCTCGATATTCAAAGGAGAATAAGGAGATTTAATGTCACATCCTGTTGTAATTGGAATATCGGGCGGAACTGGTTCGGGTAAAAGCACCATAACCGAAGCAATTCAAAAGCAAGTTGATTGTGAAATAACTTTAATTCAACAAGATAATTATTACAAAAGTTTCGGGCACCTTCCCAAAAAAGAAAGAGAAAAGATAAATTTTGACCATCCTGCCACTTTTGATACAGAGCTTCTGATCGAGCACGTTTCACATTTGAAAAAATCGATACCGATTGAAATGCCTTTATACGATTTTAAAACGCATATGCGAACAAATGAGACCGTAACAAAAAAACCATCTCGGATAATTATTCTGGAAGGAATTCTTATTTTCGAAAATCCCGATTTACGTGATCTGATGGATATCAAAATATTCGTAGACACAGATGCCGACGTTCGCATTTTACGCCGCATTGTGCGTGACATGAATGAGCGTGAAAGAACCCTGGAATCGGTACTCGAACAATATTACAATACTGTCCGGCCCATGCATATCGAATTTGTGGAACCAAGCAAGAAATACGCAAATATCATTATTCCCGAAGGTGGGCAGAATACGATCGGAATTGATATGATAGTAGCAAAAATAAATGATATCAGCAAGAAATAGGAGAAATTATGAATAAACTATTTTGTATAATTATTGTCTTCAGTTTTTTATCAATTTGCCTGGCAGATCAGGTTACAATTTATAATGACAATTTTTCTTTAGTTCGAACTTCACTGGAACTTGATCTGGAAAAAGGTGTGCAAAATGTTTTTATAGATGACATCCCGTCCACAATAGAATCAAGTTCCGTGATAATAAAACCACAGAACGGAAAAATTGAAATCTTCAGCCAGAACTATGAATACGATCTGGCAAACACGAATCAGATCTTACGAAAATACATAGGAAAAGAAGTGGAAGTGATCAGCGTTACCGATCAAGTTTTTGCAGGGATACTCCAATTTAATGATTATCAGACTATTGGAATTTTAGATTCTGTTACAAACAAACTTACTCTTTTAAATTATAAGGAAGTCAGGAATATTAATTTAGCAGAACTTCCTGCAAATTTCTTTCTGAAACCAACTCTGAATTGGAAGCTAAAATCTGAAAAATCGGGAAAACATAATATAGATTTTTCTTACCTTTGTTATGGAATGATGTGGGAAGTAACCTACAATTGCGTTTGGAATGCCGAAAGTGAAAAACTTGATATTAACAGCTGGGTAACGATTACCAACGAAACAGGCAAAGCCTTCCAAAATACAAAACTTAAATTAATTGCTGGTGATGTAAATAAAATACCTCAATATAGAGGTGGTCGAACTAATGAAGTTGTGTACGCAGTGGATGGAATGAAAACAAAATCTCCACAATTCGATGAAAAAGCTTTTCACGATTTCCATCTCTACACACTCAGTGAAAACGTAAACATCAACAACAATCAAACTAAGCAGTTAAGACTTTTCCCAATAAAAACTGTGCAGGCCGAACAAACTTATGAATATAAAACCTATAGTAATGAAGTAAGAGGAATTATTAAATTCCAGAACAGCAAGAAGAATGGGCTGGGTTTACCACTTCCCAAAGGTGAACTGAAATTGTACCAGAAAGATGAAGCTGATGATCAACTGGAGTTTATTGGTGAAGATCGTATTGATCATACTCCCAAAGATGAAGAAGTTAAGATCCAAACCGGAAATGCATTCGATCTGATAGCCGAAACCAAAGTAACAGACTCCAGGAAGATAACGAAAAATGTCAGTGAAAAAGATATTGTTGTATTTTTGAAGAATCGTTCGAATAAAGATAAGGAAATAATCATTTCTCACAACTTATCGGGTAATTGGACAATTGAAAAAGAAAATGTTTCTTACAAAAAAGAAGATGCATTTAACGTTAAATTCATTAAAATATTAAAAACAGGTGAAGAAGCAGAAGTAACCTGGACAGAAAGAATCGAATATTAGAGGAGGATATATGAACTTGAATATTGCTAAATACAGTAAAATGTATAATGATGTTCTTAATGTTTGTTCTGTAGAAGAAAACTTAACAAGGATCATCGAAAACGTTAAAATTGAACTTCCCTTTCAATCTTTAGGTGTTTTTATAAAAATACCAAACATGGATATTTTCCGATATAAATTCGGAGAAAACATCAGCAAACAATTTGCAAAAAGTACTATTTTTACTGTAGCTGATCCTTTAATTCAGGAATTGACTAATCTAAAACCGGTCGATATGAAGTTTCCTGGTCAGTATATGTTTGAACATGAATATTCTCATTTACTTATAGCTCCTATACTTTATAGAAAAAAATTGAAGGGTTTTATTTTTGTAGATAAAGAAGAAGGTTATTTTGAAAAAAATGATGTACATAAATTAAAAGCTTATAGTGGAATTATCAGTTTTATTATTCGTGTATCCAGAATAGAAGAAGAACTGAATCAACATAAAGACAATTATGAATATTTCATGGTTTATAATAGACCCGCTTTCATACAGAAATCTGCCCTTGTATTTTCCATGATGAAAAGATACAATCGTTATCTTTCTCTGGCTATCTTCAAAATCGGAAATTATAAAAAAGTTTTACGTGTTATCAAGGAATTGAAGACAGAAAGATTTATAGAAAATGTGAGTACCAGTTTTCAACACGATCTTCGTCAATCTGACCTGGTAGGGCTGCTGGCTAAAGATGAAATAGCAATTCTTCTACCCGAAACTTCAGCAAAAAATGCTGTGATCACCCTGAATCGATTGCGAAAAAAGATTCAAGATGTTGATCATATAAAAACCTGTAAGATCGGATGGGGAATCAGAACACTTTGCGATGCTGATAAAAACATCGATGATATTATTGAAAATGCCGAAAAAGCAGCTTTTGAATCTTATAAAAATAGTAAATCGGAGATAGTATTATCATAAGTTGACCAAGTTTATATTTTTGATAGAGTTCCTGCTCAATATTTATCAATAAAATAAACTTTAAATACTTTTTGTTGAATTGAATTATTGTTCGGTTTTGCACTCGAACTGTACGTAAACGAACATATTGCAAACGATTACAACGCTTCTAATCCTTTTATTTAAAGTCATATACACTTTTGGCACGACTTATGCTTACTTGTATTCCAGAATTAATAGAAGTGAGGTAATGATCATGAAAAAAGTTTTATTTTTAACTCTTATCCTAGTATTGGGAACGTTCCACGCTTTCCCTTTCGAACAAGAACCCAATTGTGAAAACATGACGTTCAAACCAAGTTTTGCCTTTTATGGCAATAACAATTTATCGGTAATATCAGCAGGTAGAGGATATACAGGAATTGCTGCAGAGGGCGGTCTGTCGGCAACAAATCTGAATCCTGCGTCATTAACAATTCCATATACAGCTCAGGCTTATTATGAATATGGAATAAAAAATGAATTTACTGTGGATGAAGGTACTTCTTCCCAGGTAGATCTTAGCAATTATAAAGCTGGAGCCAGCTACGGAGCTGCCTACAGAGTAAATGACAATATCAATGTTGGATTGCTTTACAGCAAAGCCAATAATCTTCGAGTAGATTACGGAACAGTTCACAATTATGACTGTAGCGGACTGATCGTGATCGAATCATTCGACCAGTATGAAAAAGCAGCTATCTCAGTTTTAAGTATTCCCGTAGCCTACAAATTGAATGAGATTTTCACTCTTGGAGTTGGTTTAAATACTCATATTTATCATGCACAAACCAGTAGAGCCTGTATGAATGAATACGAAGAATGGGAACATTTCAACGGTGAGATCGATTTTGTTCTCTTCCGTCCAAAAGCTGGAATAATTGCTAATTTTGGTCAGAATTTTTCTGTGGGAGCTACATTTGTTTCACCAGCCACAAAACGTGTAAAAGAAGAAGTGTGCTGGGAAGAGATCAAGTATGATAAAAACTCATTTGCAACTCAACTGGCTATTGGCACAAAATATTCATTTGGTTCTTTTCCCTTAACCGTTTTAGCAGATTACAGATATTCTAATGAAGCTGTAAATGTGGAATTCCTGGATAAACATGAAGCAAGTATTGGTTTGGAAAGCAAGCTACTTCCTTTCTTAACTTTAAGAACTGGTTTTATGTATCAAAATGATTATAGAGATCTTGATTATGTTCAGGATAACTCATTATACTGGTGCGACCAGGATTCTTATGAACAGAATTTTGCTACAGCAGGTGCAAGTGTAAAATGGCGAAAAACCACCTGGGATCTAGCTGTAATGCATAGCGGTTTTGCTTCCGATCTTTCTCAAACTTATGTTAAACTCGGTTTGACTTTAGATCTGGAGCAGCAATAGGTTTTTCATAAATCCTCCCATAAAGATTTATGCTAAAAAAAGCCCTCGATTTTTCGAGGGCTTTTTGTTTAAAATTTTGTTTTTTTTTTATGAATTTATAAGCGTCTTCATCTCCAGCACGGCTTCTGCCAATCCAGTAAAAACAGCACGTGAAATGATACTGTGTCCTATATTGTATTCTTCAATGATATCAAGTTCGACCAATCTTTGCACATTGTGGTAATTTAAGCCGTGACCTGCAACAACTCTAATACCTAATTCCCTTGCTTTGAAGGCAGCTTTATTTATTCTTTTTATCTCTTTTTCAATTTCTACTTTATCTTTACAATTGGCATACTTTCCTGTGTGTAATTCAACTGCATCAGCTCCGATTTTCTTGGCTTTTTCCACCATTGTAAGATTTGGCTCGATAAAAACGCTGACTTCAATACCGGAATCTTTTAATTTCTTAATTCCAATTTTATGATCATCTACCAGCTTCAATCCACCTTCTGTGGTTAACTCTTTTCTTTTTTCTGGAACTAAAGTCACGGTATCAGGTTTTATTTTTTTTGCAATGAGAATCATTTCTCCTGTTGCTGCCATTTCCAGATTCAACCTTGTATGGATCAATTCGCGCAGTAACTCAACATCTTTATCCTGAATATGCCGTCTATCTTCCCGCAGGTGAACAGTTATCTGATCTGCTCCGTGTTGCTCTGCCAGAAGTGCAGCTTGAATTGGTTCCGGTTCATCTCCCAGCCTTGCTTGTCTTATTGTAGCTACATGATCGATATTAACTCCGAGTAAAATCATAAAATATTTTCTCCTTAACTAATAATTGATTATAGATTTTTAAGGTTGATCAGAATTTCTGCTTCGCTTCGCAATTTTTTGATATGTTTGATCATCTGCAATTCACGGTCGATCTGCTTAAGTCTTTTTACAAGTGCTTCTTTCACATCATCAAATTCGGCTACTTTGCTTTCTTTGCGATCCGTTACCATGATAAGGTGATAGCCAAACTGTGTTTTTACTGGTTTACTGATCTCATCGATCTCCAATTTGAAAGCTACGTCTTCAAAAGGTTTTACCATTTTTCCTCTACTAAAATAACCAAGATCTCCAGAACTTCCACAGCTTGGACATTCGGAAATTTCTTCAGCTTTTGATAAAAAATCTTTAGGTGATTCGATTGAATCTCTGATTTCAGAAATCTTTTTTAAGCTGTTTTCGCAACTTCCTTTAATTAATATGTGAGAAGCTTTGATCATTTCCTGCGTGACGAATGAAGCCTTATTTTCCTGGTAAATTTCGTTTAGTTTTTTCACTGGAATCTCTTCCGGAGGTGGAAAATTTTCTCTTACAAATCTTTTTATCAAGAGTTCATCATGAATTTTATCTTTAATTTTCTCATGATCCAAATCATTATTTGCCAGCATTTCATCAAAATGTTCCTTAGAATCAAACTTAAGCATCAATTCCACAAATTCTTCTTCAACATCATATGTATCGATCTCCAAATCAGAATTTCTGGCTTCTTCCAAAAGCAGATATGCATCTATCAATTGCTCGACCGCTCTTCGTTTTGCTTCTTCATTTGGTTCTTCCAGGCACATTTGATGAAGAACATTTAGCAGTTCAGCTTCATATTCAGGTTTTTCAATCTTATAATCGTTCACTATCGCAATTATCATGTTTTCATTTTCTCCATCCAATTTTTAATACCTTTTAATACAGCATATAAGGTAATATCAGAAGCCTCTAATGTCAAATCAAAAACTGTCTTTCGATACCAAGTCAGTTGCCTTTTGGCATAATTTCTCGTGTGTTGTTTGATGTCGTTCAGACATTCATCCAGAATTTTCTTTTCTTTCTGGAAGGCAAATAACTCTTTATAACCAACAGTATTCATTCCTGGTGAATCTTCATTATAACCCATTTCAAGCAGGTTTTGGAATTCTTCTATCAATCCCATTTCAACCATTTTATCCACTCGATCATTGATCTTCTTATACAGGATTTCACGGTTTTCATTGATTAGAATATTGAAAAAAATGAAATCATTTTTTCCGGCTGGATTTTCCTGCCATAATTGAGTTATTGTTTTTCCTGTGTGCTCAAAAACTTCCAAAGCTCTGATAATTCTGTTTGCGTCATTAGGATTGGCTCGTTCCGCAGAATCGGGATCGACCTGTTTTAGTTTGTCGTGTAGAAATTCAGATCCTTTTTCTTCTGCAATTTTCTGGAGTTCTTTTCTGATCTTTCGGGGAATGTTCGGGGCTTTGAAAATTCCTTCCTGCAAAGCTTTGATGTAGAACATCGTTCCACCGCAAACTATAGGAAGTTTTCGAATTCTATGCAAAGATTTGATACACTCAGAAGCATCACGAGCAAAATCTCCGGCACTGTATTCCTGATTCGGTTCAATAATATTGATGATGTGATGTTTTACTGTTTTCTGTTCTTGCAATGAAGGTTTAGCAGTTCCAATATTTAGATATTTATAAACCTGGCGGGAATCAGCAGAGATAATATCAGTCTTGAACTCTGCGGCCAGCTGCATTGCAAGTTGGCTTTTCCCCACCGCAGTCGGTCCTTGAATTACAACTACCGGGATCATTACTAAGTTCGTTTAAACCTTTTTTCAAATTCTATCAGTGGCATTTTGATAATAAGCGGTCTGCCGTGGGGACAGAAGTAAGGAACTTCGCAGGCAAAGAGATCGTTTATCAGTGCCAGCATCTCCTTCTTCCCCATTTTTTTGCCGGCTTTTATGGCAGCTTTGCAGGCAACCGATTTGGAAATACTGTCTCTGAAATCTTCCGTTTCGGCAAATTCATCTTCCAGTTGTTTGATGATCTCAATGAAGATATCTCCGCCATCCCAATCCTCCAATTCAATCGGGATTTCATCGATCACAATCGAATTTCCGCTGAATGTTTTGATGCTGAATCCGATCTTTTGAAACACTTCCAGGTTTTCGCTGATCAAATCAGGAACTGTCTGGCTGAGATGTGGTGGCAGATCGATCACGATCGGGAAAAGCAGTTTCTGTGTTTGAGCTGGAGCTCCATGAATGCGATGCAGAATCTTTTCGTAAATAATGCGTTCGTGCGCTGCATGCTGATCAATGATCATGAGACCTTCTTCCACCTGCACAAAAATGTAGCTCTGATGCAGCTGCCAGGGATTGATCACATCTTCTTCCGGACGTAGAAACATATCCTTCTTGGTTGGAATTATCCTTTCCTGGATTTTCTCATCAGTTTCAGTAGGCTGTTTAAAAATATCAGGTTGATAGATCTGCTTGAATTCCCTCTTTACCTGGCTGAAACGCTTTTTATCAGTCTTTTTATTAAATATTCTGGATTCAATTTTTGTTGTTTTCCCTGTATCAACTGTATTGGAAATTTTATTTTTAAGTTCTTTGAATTTATTATCTTCATAGCTTAAAAGAAGTTTACTGATCGCATTCTTTACAAACGCATGAACTTTTCCTGGATCTCCAAACCGTATCTCCATTTTAGCAGGATGAACATTAAAATCTACCTGCGATGGATCGACTTGTAAAAATAAAATGAAAGGAGGTGTTTTGCCCTGCTGAAAAATTCTGAGCTTCCTGATAAATGGTTCGTAGGCAGATTTGATGCTGTGAAGCACGATCTTATCTCGAATAAATCTACCGTTTACAAACAAATAACGATAATCGGCAAAACCTTGATTATCTTCCTCCAAACCAGAAATATAACCAGTCAGTTTCATGTCCTGATTTTCTACTTTTACTTCAATCAGATCTTTCTGCAGAAAATCCCTGCCGAAAATCGCCTGGAAGCGTTTATCTTTATCTTCTTCCGCTGGATAATTTAGTTTTTCTTTTCCATTTGCAATTAAGCGAAATTGGATCTGGGGATATAAAATTGCCTGATAATGCAGGTAATTGAGAATATGTTTGTATTCAACGGGAGTTGATTTCAGGAATTTTTTACGAGCAGGAACGTTACTGAATAATTTGCGAACTGTGATCGTAGTTCCCACATTTGCCGAGGTTTTGGAAAAATCGGTTAATCTGCCGCCGTCAAATTCTACTTTAGAAGCCATCTGACTTTCTTCATCGCGAGTAATAAGTGTGAGTTTGCTGACCGATGCAATACTGGGCAGGGCTTCGCCGCGAAATCCCAGAGATGAGATCTTGAAAATATCGGTAACAGTACGAATTTTGCTGGTGGCATGACGTTCAAAACACTGCATCGCATCGTCTTCACTCATTCCGATACCGTCATCTGTAATCTGGATCAAGCGTTTTCCGCCCTCTTCAATCTGGATCGTTATTTTACTCGCACCGGCATCGATGGAGTTTTCCACCAGTTCTTTTACCACCGAAACCGGACGTTCGATCACTTCTCCGGCCGCGATCCTGTTAGCAACTTCTTCCGATAAAACCTTAATCTTACCCATTTTATTTTATAAACCTGTCATCCGAATTTTTGGTTCGGAAATTCTTTACCTTATTTTCCAGCCAACCCACTTTTATTTCTTCTTCACTATCCACCATCGGCACATACGGCTTGATGTCTAAAAGCGGAGTTCCGTCCACGATGTCAATATTAGAAATGTGTAAAATGTTTTTCTCGATCTTATTCAACTTTACTATCGACATTCCGATCTGGTTTGGCCGTCGTGGAGCACGTGTGGCAAAAACTCCCCGTATTTCATCTTCCATGAATGGTTTAACAAGAAGATTATATTCTACCGAAAGATGAAAATTAAATATTAGAACGATATATGAGAATTTATCCAGATCTTTCAATCCTTCAGCAAACTCTGGAAAAACTTCGATTGTTGCTTTGATGCCTTTGCCACCCATTGGTTGAATCGGCATATCTTTACGTTCTTTGAACGGTGTGTGAATTATTCCGATTGGTCGGAATGTGATTTGATTTGCATCCATTAATTTTCCTTTTTTTATCTCAGCCGCTTTTGCCTGAGTTTTGCTCGTTACAGATTAATTCTCAATCTCAGCCACTCTTGTTTGAGTTTTTCTCGTTCAGGAGTGAACGAGTTACAGATTAATATTCAAAACTTTTGCACCTCTTATATTTCCCTGTTTTAGTTCCATAAGAGCTTTATTGGCATCTTCAAGTTTATATTCTTTTATTTCCGGTTTAATGGGAATTTTGGCAGCAAGTTGCAAACATTCTTCAATGTCTTCCGCAGTTACATTTGCCACGCTTTTGATCTCTTTTTCCTGCCAGAGATGTTCTTCGTATTTTATTTTCTTCCACTCATCAATATCTGAGTTTTCTTTTCGGATAGCATTAATAACTAATCTACCACCCGGTTTCAGAACATTAAGAGCAGCAATAACCGGTTTCCAGACTGGTGTTGTATCGATAATTGCATTACACAATTCAGGTGTAATTTCTGTAGTATTTCCTGCCCAATCTGCTCCTAATTCTATGGCAAACTTTCGTTCTTTGGGATTGCGGGCAAATATAAAAAACCTGGATTTTGGATATTTGTGTTTTGCCATTTCTAACACAAGATGACCAGAGGCACCAAAACCGGTTAATCCTAAAACATCTCCGTCTTTCAGATTTGCTAATTTCAAAGATCTATATCCAACTCCACCGGCACAAAGCAAAGGAGCTGCTTCTGAATCGCTGAAAATATCAGGAATTTTGTAAGCATATTTTTCCGGAACTGTCATGTATTCGGCATAGCCACCATTTACATCGCGTCCTGTTGCTTTGAAATCGACACAGAGATTTTCATCTCCCCTCAGGCAGAATTCACACTTCCCGCAAGCCGACCAGATCCAACCTGCTCCGACTCGATCACCGATTTTGTGCTTGTTTACTTCAATTCCGATTTCTACAACTTTTCCCACAACTTCATGCCCCAAAACAAGTGGAAATTTATGCGGAGGAGTTCTGCCTTCGATCTCATCCAATTCGGTATGACAAACACCGCAAACCGAAACTTTGATCAAAATTTCATTTTCTTCTGGTTTCGGCGTTGGAATCTCAGACAAGATCACGGAATTGGATTCTTTGGTTAGATCGTGGATTTTGGTTAAGGTTTGTGCTTTCATTATTTTATTTCTCCAAATAACACCTTTGCTTTATCAAGCATTTTAATTTTCTTCCAAGATCAACTTTACTCTGTACCACCCTTCTCCAGCCTTCGCTCAACTTCGGCTTGGCAGGCAAGAGGAGAATTGAAAAAACCTGCCAGGAAAACTATACCCGGCAGGTTTCAATTTATTAGCGTTCATCCGCGTTAATTAGCGGTTCCACTTTCTTATAGCTACTCTACGTTTTCCCTTTGCAAAAGGGAAACTGCAAAGAGTTTACTCTTCTGCCATCTTTTTATATTTCAGATAGCGTTCTTTAGCATATTTATCAAATTCCGAACGGAAGCCTTCAACTTTTTCCGGGAAGGTTCTTTCCAATGAAGTGTAGCGTCTTTCACCTTCCAGGAAGTCTCTAACCGGAATTGTTGGTTCTTTACTATCCAGACTGAATGGATTCTTTCCTTCTTTCTTCAAATCAGGATTGAAGCGATAAAGCAGCCAGTAACCGGAATCAACAGCTTTTTTCTCTTCCTTCTGTGTTTTGTGCATATCGATTCCATGATTGATACAGGGAGCATACGCCATGATGATAGAAGGTCCATCGTAAGCTTCTGCTTCTTGGATCGCTTTGAGAGCTTGATTCTTATTGGCGCCCATCGCAATTGATGCCACATAAACATAACCATAGCTCATCATCATCATTCCCATATCTTTCTTCACTGTTTGCTTTCCAGCTTCAGCAAATTTGGCAACAGAACCCAGCGGAGTAGCTTTGGAAGCTTGTCCACCAGTATTGGAATAAACTTCTGTATCCAATACGAGAATATTGATATTTCTGCCGGATGCCATTACGTGATCTACTCCACCGTAGCCGATGTCGTAAGCCCAACCGTCTCCACCAAAAGCCCAGACAGATTTTGGCACGAAATAGTGTTGGAGTTCGATAACTTTTTTCAGGATAGCTTTTCTTTCTTCACAGCAGGGAAGATCGATCTCTTTTTTCAGAAGTCCATGGATCTTTTTGGAATTTTCTTTTACTGCTGTATCTTTTGCATCCCAATTGTCCAAAGCGAATTGGAAAACTTCCTTCAATTCAGCGGTAATATCTTTTTCCATCAATTTTTCTACATTATATTTGAGCTGTTTTCTGTTTGCTGCTACAGCCAGGCTCATTCCAAAACCATATTCAGCGTTATCTTCGAAAAGACTGTTTGCCCAGGTTGGTCCATGACCGTCTTTATTTGTGCAATACGGAATTGTTGGGAAAGTTCCGCCCCAGATAGAAGAACAACCTGTGGCATTAGCAACAAGCATTCTATCGCCGTAAAGCTGCGTAATAAGCTTGACGTAAGGTGTTTCACCACAACCGGCACAAGCACCACTGAACTCAAGCAGAGGTTGCTTGAATTGACTTCCTTTTACAGTAGTTTCTTTATTTGAACCCAATACATCATTTGGCAATGAATCGAAGAAAAGAGCATTTTCGGCTTCACCTTTTTCTCTTTCTACTCCGATAGCAGCCATTTGCAATGCACTTTTTGGGCATTCCAATACACAGTTTACACAGCCCTGACAATCTTCAATATAAACCTGCATTGTATACACGTATTCGTCTTTATCTTTTCCCATGGCAGGAATTGATCGGAATGTTTCAGGAGCATTTTTCAGATCTGCTTTTTTGATGAGTTTGGGTCGAATAGCAGCATGAGGACAAACAAAGGAACACTGATTACATTGAATACAATTTTCTGGAATCCAATGAGGAACGTAAGGAGAAACTCCACGTTTTTCCAGTTTAGTAGTTCCGGAAGGTACAAATCCGTCAAAAGGCATATCAGAAACTGGAATTTCGTCTCCTTTTTCTCTCATGATCTTCTCGATAACATTCGTGGTGAATTTATCTGAATTTTCGGGTATAAGTTTTTTGATCTTAGCAGAATTGCCTGGAACTTCTTTTGGTACAGGAATTTCAACCAGAGCTTCGTTTGTTTTGTCGATAGCTTTCCAGTTCATATCCACGATTTTCTGACCTTTCTTCTTGTACGCTTTCTCAGTAGCTTTCTTGATCATTTTGATCGCTTCTTCTCTTTCCAATACACCGGATATCAGGAAGAATGCTGTCTGCATTACTGTGTTAATTCTGGTTCCCAAACCAACTTCATTGGCAATTTTAAGAGCATTTATATTATAGAGTTTGATGTTCTTTTTGATGATAGTTTGTTGATCCGCTTTAGTCAGATTTTCAAAGACTTCATCACTTTCCCAGATAGAATTGATCAGGAAAACTCCATTTTCCTTGATTCCTTCCAAAATATCGTAACGACCGATGAATGCCTGATTATGACAGCCAATGAAATCGGCATTTGTAATAAGATATTCGGATTGGATCGGAGACTTTCCAAAACGCAGGTGAGAACGTGTAATTCCACCGGATTTTTTGGAATCGTATTGGAAGTAACCTTGAGCGTACATATCAGTGTTGTCACCAATGATCTTGATCGAGTTCTTGTTAGCTCCAACTGTTCCATCAGAACCAAGACCCCAGAATTTACAACTGATAGTTCCTTCGGGAAGTGTGTTTATGTGTTCTTTTACATCAATAGATTTTTTGCTGACATCATCTGTAATTCCTACAGTAAAACCATGGAAACCATCATTATCCAGATGATCGTAAACAGCTTTGACCATAGAAGGAGTGAATTCCTTGGAAGAAAGTCCATAACGTCCACCGATGATTTCAAGATCTTTCTTATCTTTGAGAGCTGTAACTACATCCAGATAAAGCGGTTCTCCTAATGACCCTGGTTCTTTAGTTCTATCCAGAACTGCAATTTTCTTAACGCTGCCTGGAATTGTATCGATAAAAGCTTTTGCTGAGAATGGACGGTAAAGACGAACTTTGATCAGACCGAGTTTTTCTCCATTATCATTGAGTTTATTAATAGTTTCTTCAATTGTATCAACTGCAGAACCCATCGCGATGATGATCTTATCAGCATCTTTGGCTCCCACATAATCGAAAAGATGATATTGGCGATTAATTACTTTGGCAACTTTGTCCATGTATTCCTGAACGATTCCGGGAGTTGCATCGTACATATTGTTAGTAGTTTCACGTCCCTGGAAATAAACATCAGGATTTTGAGCTCCCACTTTTACGCGTGGATTTTCAGGATTCATGGCACGATTGCGGAAATCTTCTACATATTTCATTTCAACTAATTCTTTGATCGTGTCAAAATCGATTTGTTCGATCTTCTGAATCTCGTGTGAATTTCTGAATCCGTCAAAGAAATTCAGGAATGGAACGCTGGATTTCAAAGTAGCAAGATGAGAAACTATTCCCAGATCCATAATTTCCTGGATCGAGCCGACTGCCATTAAAGCAAAACCTGTGTTTCTTGCACTCATCACATCAGAATGATCTCCAAAGATCGAAAGTGACTGAGCAGCTAAAGAGCGTGCTGACACATGAAATACAGTCGGTAGCATTTCACCGGCAATCTTATGCATATTCGGAAGCATCAGCATAAGACCTTGTGATGCTGTATAAGTAGTTGTGAATGCACCACCGGAAAGTGATCCGTGTACTGCTCCAGCAGCTCCTGCTTCGGATTGCATTTCTACCACATCCACAGTTTGACCGAAAATATTCTTCAAACCATTTGCAGCCCAGGCATCTGTGTATTCTCCCATGGGAGATGAAGGGGTGATGGGATAAATGGCTGCTACTTCACTGAAGGCATAGGCTACATGAGCTGCAGCGGAATTGCCATCCATTGTGACTTTTTTGAATTGTTTCATAATTACTCCCTTATTTTTATTTATTAATATTACAATTTTGTTCCAAATTTACGCAGCTGGTTTTGAAGTCAATAAATTATTCTATTTGTTTATTTTAACCTATTTTGTTCTAATTCGTTGTATCATCCAGGCTATAAAATACACACCCAATCCGACGAAATACATGTAATATCTTTGTGAATGATCGATATTGAATAACTTGGTCAAGACAGCAGGATAGAAAAGGATAAGTGATGAAATCAGAAATAGTGGAATTTCATACCATTTATTTCTGGTTAGAAACCAGCCCTGAACTGCGTTTGTAAAAGCAAAAGCTGCAAATACTGCCATCACGAAGATAAGTAAAATCTGAAATATATTGGTGATGTTGTAAAGAACAAGTTCTGGATTGAAGACAAACATAAAAGGAATTACTGCCGTTCGCAGATCGTAGATAAAACCCTGAATCCCTGTTTTTATGGGATCAGATTTAGCAATAGCTGCTGCTGTATACGCTGCCAGCCCAACCGGTGGAGTATCATCGGCTAAAATACCAAAATAGAAACAGAATAAATGAGCAGAAATAGCTGGAATTGGATTGATCGAATAAATCGCACTCAATTTGATGATCACAGGAACCGTGATCGAAGCCATTACGATATATGTTGCAGTAGTTGGAAGTCCCATTCCCAGGATCAAACTGGCAATGGCTGTAATTATTAGAAGTAGAAAGATATTCCCACCAGAAATCGTTTCTACTATCTGCACGATCATGCTGCCGATTCCCAACGTTACAATTCCTACTACAATCCCAGCAGTCGCAGTTGCCAAGGCTACTGAAAGCATATTCATCGAACCTGCTTTCATACCGTTTGCCACCATTTTTAAAGATGACTTCAATGCTATTAAAATACCTTCATTATTCCGTAAAGCTAATGTGATTTCCTTTATAATAACAACTACAATCAGAGCTAAAATAGCATTGAATGCTGCTAATTTTGGTGTATGCCGAGTAATGATGAGTTCCCAGATAAGAATAATAAGTGGAATTAAATAAAAGAATCCTTTTTTCAAAACTTCCACAAAGACTGGTATGTCTGGTTTGGGAAGTCCTTTCATTCTGAGTTTTGATGCTTCCAGATGTGTAATATAAAAAAGTGCAAAATACGATACAATTGCTGGAACTGCTGCGGCTTTGATAACTTCCAGATACGAAACTCCCAGATATTCCGCAATAATAAATGCTGCTGCTCCCATTATCGGTGGCATCAGTTGACCGTTCGTGCTGGCTGCTACTTCTGTTGCTGCTGCTATCTTGCTGGGATAACCAACCTTTTTCATGAGTGGAATTGTGAACGTTCCTGTAGTAACAACATTGGCAATACTGGAACCAGAAACTAATCCTGTGAGTCCGCTGGAAACAACTGCAGCTTTGGCAGGACCACCTTTATATTTTCCCAAAAGAGAAATTGCCAGATCATTGAAGAAATAACCAGCTCCTACCTTTTCCAGCATCGATCCTAAAAGCACAAATAGAAAAACTGTGTTTGCAGACACATCCAACGGAATACCATAAATTCCTTCTGTGGAGAGAACTATCTGGCTTATATATTTGGTAATTGAAACACCTTTGAAGGCAAAAACTGCCGGCATGTAAGGTCCCAGAAAAGCATACAAAGTAAATAATACGGCAATAATAGAAAGTGCCGGCCCGATAATTCTGCGAGCTGCTTCCAAAATAATGAGCACAAGTATTACACTAATAATGACATCTCGTAAAATCGGTCTGCCGGCTCGCATGGAAATTCCTGTCCAATCAAATACAATGTAGAGAACTGCCAAAATACCGATTATTGCAAGGAGCCAATCATAATAAGGGATTTTTTTCTTTGTATAAGAAATCACTCCTTTTTTCTTTTTGAACGGAACCGTGAGGAATACCAGCAAAACTGCAAATGCTAAATGTATGGTTCGAACAATTAAGCTATCCAAAATTATAAACTTAGGCAATATCAGCTGAAATATTGCCCATGAAACAGCAACTAAATAAATTAAATTTTTATTAATTTTTTTCATATTAGCGCAGACTTCTTATTTGAAGCTTTTTATTGTCAACTCAAAAGGTCTTCTCGCATCTCCGAAAAATATTTTTTTTCCGTAAACAATAAAAAGCACTATAATTTCATTTTTTCCAAGCCCATGAATTTTTAACCTGTGAAATCAATTCAATTTCACTGGGTTACTCATGGGAATTTATCAACATAAAATCATTCATATCAACCATTTAATGGTTTCCAGCTTAGGTAAACGCTTAAAACCGTTATCCGATATATTTCTCGCATCAGATTCCCACGAATGAATCCCTGGGCTATACTGGATTCGATTTTGGAGGACAGATTAGTAATAATTTAATTATTTACCCCTCTCCGGCAACAGCCGGATCTCCCCTCAAACAGGGGAGAAAATTTGGAAAACCCCGATGCAGAGCAGCGAGGATTTTTTTCGATTAGATTAGGTTTATATCATCCAAATTTTTCGGGGGATTTAAGAAAAGGCCTTAAAAAAAAATAACTCCCAATCTTTCAACTGGGAGTTATAAATTTTTATAAGTTATCTATTACATCAAACCTGCTTCTTTGTAATATTTTAAAGCTCCTTTGTGAATTGGAGCAGAAAGACCTTCCAGCATATTGGTTTTATTTAATACTTTGTAAGCAGGATGAAGTGTTTTAAATTCTTCCAGATTTTCGAAAACTTCTTTGGTCATAGCATAAACGATGTTTTCACTTTCAGATTCAGAAGTTACAAATGTAGCTTTAACTCCAAGTGTTACAATATCTTTTTCATTCAATGCATTGGGATAGAATTCTGCTGGAATTATGGATTTTGCATAATAAGAATGAGATTTCAATAGCTTATCGATTTCCTCACCAATCAAGGGAATGATCTTCACTTTCAAGCGGCCGGAAGTAGCTTCTTTTATGTTTCCATTGGGATGACCGACTGTGTAGAAAAATGCATCTATTCTGCCGTCTTGCAGAAGTCCTGGAGCTTCAATAGCTTTCACATATTCTGCATTGATATCGTCTACAGTAAGTCCCAGAGCTTTTAGTACATCCAGAGAATTCTGCAATTGACCCGATCCTGGATTTCCCAGATTTATTCGTTTACCTTTCAAATCATCGACTGTGATAATCCCACTTTTTTCGGATGCCATCAGTGTGATCGATTCGGGATGAATGGCAAATACAGCTCGCAAAGTTGTCTGTTTACCCTGCTCTTTCCATTCCGCCAAACCATTATATGCTTGAAATTGGCGGTCAGATTGAGCAATTCCAAAATCAAGATCACTGCTGAGAACAGCATTGATGTTATATACTGATCCTGGTGTCGACTCAACAGTTGCTTTGATGTGGTACTCACTTGCTTTCTGATTGATCATCCTGCTTATCGCTCCACCTGTAGGATAATAAACTCCTGTAACTCCACCTGTTCCTATCGTTACAAATCTTGTTTGCTTAGATGTACAGCTGATCAAGATCAGTGCTACCAAAAATAAAACTGTAATTGTTTTAAATCTCATTAATTTTCTCCCTCTGTTTTTTCATCATCTAATTCTTTTTTCTGTTCCAATTTCTGCTCCAATTTCTGTTCCAATTGCAATCTCAGATATTCAAATTGATTTTCTTTAATTTCTGCTGTCCCGATTTTTTTTCTTAAATTATCTATCTGTTTCTGAATCAGGAATTTTTGTGCTGCTGAACTCATAATCTGTAATTCATTTAAGAAATACCAACTTACTAATAGCTGTCCTTCTTTTTCGTAAACATCTGCCAAACCGGAAAGTATTTCATTCCTTTTTGGATGGTCGGGATATTCCTTATAAAGCTTTAAGAGAGCGTTCTTAGCAATCCCAAACCGGTCTACAGAATAATTTGCCAGATAATAGAAGAAAAGGGCATCAGCGTTATAAATGGAATCATTTAAAGCAACGATAGGACTGAGCGTATTGATCGCTTCATCATATTTTTGCAGAAATAACTGATTTGTAGCTATTTTCATCTGCATGGGAATCTGACGAGGATAATCAGTTTCCTTCAAAATCGTAGAATAAACATCATTTGCTTCATTAAAAAGTTGATTCTCTTCATAAATATCAGCCATAATCAAAAGGAACTTTGCCAGTATTTCATTATCATCAATTGAATTCAAATAACCAGAAAGCAGTGTAATTGCTTCCATTGCAGGCAATTGTTCCAGCACAAACTTGAATTCAGTTTCGATTTTGGTAAATAGAGAATCCGGTCGATGCTTTTTCATAGCCATATTAAAATTATCAGCTGCTCCTTTCCAATCCTGTTTTCCTTTGAGAGCTTTTCCTTTGAAGTAATAAAGAGAATCGGTAGGATTTACCATGATATAATCCAAATAAGTTAGCGCAAGGTCATATTCCTGCTCATTCAGGTAAAATTTGATCAATTCATAGTAATAATCAATATTTTCATCTAGGAATGTATCCGCAGCTTGAATATCTAAAAAATCATTCTCTTCCAAATCTTCCTGAGCTGAAAGAATTGAAACTGAAATAATCAGTATTAGAAAAATACATTTAGCTATTTTGTTCGAAAGCATATAACGCCGCTCCCAATGCTCCTGTTATCAATGAATTTTCCGGTGATTCAATTTCTACATTTAAGACTTGGGCAATACTTCTTCTCATACCCAAATTCTGAGCTACACCACCAGTAAAAACTACCGGTTTTTGCCAATTCATCTGAGACATCAAATTTTTGATCCTTTTGGCAATTGATCTATGAACCGAATTCACAATATCTGCAGGTTTATTTCCTGCAGCTATCAAACCTATGATCTCGGATTCAGCAAATACTACGCAGGTACTGTTGATGTCAATATCTTCTTTGCTCTGATCAGCAGTTTTTCCCAGATCATCTACTGTGATCTCCAAAATATTTGCCGTAACTTCCAGAAAACGTCCTGTTCCGGCAGCGCATTTATCATTCATGGCAAAATCAACTACTTTTCCATTTTTTTCCAGAAGTATTATTTTAGAATCCTGACCACCAATATCTATTACTGTTTTTGCATAAGGAAAAAAATAGTTCACACCTTTGGCATGACAGGAGATTTCTGAAATTCTTATATCAGAAAATGGAACAATATTTCGACCGTAGCCAGTTGAATAAATAGAGCTTATATCACTCAAAGCCAAATTTTTTTTTTGCAAAACTTCATTCAAAAGTTTTTTCGCTGTTTCTTTGGGATTTACCCCTGTATCAGCAACATTTAAATAGAAAATCTCCTGATCTTCCAAAACAACGATTTTTGCCATTCTGGACCCAAGGTCGATACCGATGTTGTATTTTTTCATTTAACTTCCTCTATTCTTTCCGAAAGCTTCTCTTTCACATGTTTTCGGAAAGTTGATCAATTAACTATCACTTTTCCGACATCTTATAAAAGAATTTGCGAAAGAAGATGACGGAAAAAGCATTCATTCTGACGGAAAATTATAATTCCAAATCAAATCTTTTATCATCTTCAAATTTCTGCATAAACATTTCATATCCTTTCTGTGATCCATATAAATCCACAATTAAATCTACATCTGTAAAATATCTTTTTCTTTTGCCAATAAACTCTAAATAATTTGAGAATTGCCATTCTTCGGGAAAAGATACAATTCCGGCATTAACTGGATTTCGGTGAATATACCAAATCACATATTGTATATATTGAATTTTATCAATTAATTTCTTTTTGGGTTTTCCTTCGAAGAGAGTACCAGAACGTTTTTGCTCTTTATTAATTGCTAAAGTGTACGATGTAAAGGTTGATTTCAAGAAATTAGAAATAGATCCGTTCAAATCTTGTTTAAGTAACAAATGATAATGATTTGGCATTAAACAAAATGCAGTTAAATCAATTTTGTGTTTCTTCGAATTATTTAAAAACAAATTAATTAAATATTTATAGTTCCTTTGATGAAAAAAAATATCGTTTCTATTACATCCTCTATTGTAAACATGATAAAAATTTCCATCTTGATAAAAAGACATTAATCACCCCCAAAAATACTTTCCGAAAGCTTCTCTCTGCTTTTCTTTCACATGTTTTCGGAAAGTTGATTAATTAACTATCACTTTTCCGACATCTCATAAAAATTCTTTCCGAAAGCTTCTCTCTGCATCTCTTTCACATGCTTTAGGAAAGTTGATCAATTAACTATCACTTTTCCGACATCTTATAAAAGAATTTGCGAAAGAAGATGACGGAAAAAGCATTCTTTCTGACGGAAAAATTAATTTATCCACAAGTCAACCAACTCAGGTAACATCTCACCAGATTTTCCCATATGAAATTCATCGATGAACATTAGGTTTTGCGGTGGCTGCAGGTTTACTCCGATCGTTTTTGCTCCATTTGCTTTAGCCAGATAAACCAGGCTGGCTGCTGGTTGAACAGTGCCGCTGGTTCCTGCAACCAGAAAATAGTTTGCCGATCTTAATATTGCATCAATTTCATTCATAAAATATGGTATCTCGCCAAACCAGACAATATCAGGACGAAGCTTGCCACCACAATTCGTGCATACAGGAATATCATGCTTCATGTAAATCTCTTGCATAGCAAAATCTTTGCTGCATTCGGTGCAAAAACTGCTATTGAGAGAACCATGCATTTCGATGACTCGCTTATTACCGGCAGCTTGATGCAAACCATCGATATTCTGGGTGATCAACATGAAATTTTCGCCAAGAAACTTTTCCAGTTTCTGTAATGCGAAATGTCCTGGATTTGGTTTTACTTCATCCAGCTTTTTATAACGTTGCTTATAGAAATCCCAGACAAGCTGTGGATTGCTTTCAAATGCCCTGAGTGTACAAACATTTTCAACTTTGTGATTTTCCCACAATCCATCATGATCTCTAAATGTTTTTAAACCGGATTCAGCACTAATTCCCGCTCCGGTAAGAACTATTACATGATCCGTTTTATTAAATTTGAACCTGGTTTTCATCATAACTTCCTAAGTTAATATTTGAATAAAATATTCGTTCTCATTAAAATATTGTTCAGCTAGTTCTCTCAATAATTTCAAATTTACTTCTTCCAATCTTTTATCTCGATTTTTGTAATATTCATAACCAAAACCAATTGCTTCCAGCACCGAAAGAGTCTGCGCCTGGTTCAGCATACTTTCTTCTTCCATCAGTCGAATTCCACGCACATAATTTTTTGTTTTCTGCAGCTCTTCTTTGGAAATTCCTTTTGTTTTTACATCATTCAAAACCTGTTTTATTACTTCAAGAGCTTGCTTCTGATTAGCTTTATCGACAATTGCGACAGCATCATAATAGCCAAAATCTCGAACTGAACGATAATTGAATTCAACTGAATAAGCCAGGCCACGTTTCTCTCTTAATTCGTTGAACAGCAGCGAATTGGTGTCTCCACCGATTATCTGACTGAGAACATGAAAAGCTGTGTTCTTTTTAGTTTCACTAGCCGTACAACCAAATCCACCCAGGCAAATTACAGCCTGGTCTGAATTTTTATTAATCTGTTTAAAACTTTTAGAAGAAGGTTCAATAATGGGTTTTTGTATGGAGCTTTTAAAACGATTTTCATTGTATCTGAAAAGTTTCTGACAAGTTTTCAGAACTACATCAAAATTTATATCACCAACAACTGCCAGCGTCATATTTTTGGGATGAAAATGGGTTTCGTACCATTTTTGAATTTTCCTTAAAGATATTGTGCGCAAAGTTTTTTTGTAGCCGCTTCTGCTGATAACATTACTGTATTTTCCAAACATCATTTCCTTCCAACTGCGCGAAGCTGAATAGATGGGGTAATCCTTTTCTCGGTCGATGTTGCTCATGTAAGAATTTTTTAAGTTATGAAAAAAGTCATTTGGGAAGGTGGGAGTTTGAACAACATCTGCCAGAAGTTCCAAGCCAACAGGTAACATTTCGTTGAAACATTTCAGTTTGACGGAAGTGGTTTCTGCTTGAGGAGTTATGCCAAAATTGATTCCATTTGTTGTACAGAAATTCAGAAATTGCTGATAATTTCTCTTCTCGTTTCCATACAGCATCAGTCCAGCTGTAAGTAAGTTTATGCCAAGATTAGATTTATCTTCATTCAATTGTGAAACTTCAAAGGAAATGGAAACACCAACTGTTGGCTTTCCTTTCACCTTTTTCATGATGATTTTCATTCCATTTTCTAAGGTTTGTTGCATAACTTTTTTTCGAGATTTCTCGGAAGATTTGAAAGATATTGATTCCTGGAATTGAGAAAGGATTTTATCTTCATCTAATTTCTGCATTCCTTTGTGAAAAATATGAACTAAATTTGGAGCCAAGAATTTTCTGATCACACGTAGAGTTTGAGCAATTTCAATTTTGCTGATAAGCTTTGGATATTCGAAAAAACTCTCAAAACCGGAAAGTACTTCTTCCCCACCCAAACTGGTAGCGAGAGATTCTACGTATTCAAAGGCATACCGATGATAAAATATCATCTCTTTTTTGTTATCACTGAGCTCTTGATGTGACATTCCAAATGTAATAAATCTCCTCAATTCTTCCAGAAAAATTAGAATGATCTTATTCAGGTCAGCTTTCTTTTTGGGCATCACATTTATTAGAGCTGCGCCATCATTAATTCCGCTAAGAGAGTTTACTCTGATGGAATCGATCAATTTTTCTTCGTCAAAAAGCCGCTTATAAAGACGTGACGACTTTCCAATAGCAAAAGCTTTTACAGCTAAAGAAAGTGCGTAGGATTCAGGATTATTCTCCGAAAGGTCGGGAAAGGCAAAAGCCAACATATCATTCGATATCTTCTTATGAAAACTTGTGAATCCTGGTTCAGAAGGAAATACAACTTTTGAAAGTGTTCGTTTAGCTAATCTTTTCGGTTTCCAATCCAGAAAATATTCATCCAATAATTTTGTTGTTTTTTCTTCGTTTATATCTCCGGAAATAACCAGAAAACAGTTATTCGGAACGTAATATTTTTTATAGAAATCCTGTAGATCTTTTCTGGTTGCAGTTTTCAAACTATCCAGGTTTCCAATTATCGGATTTTTATAAGGATTGTTTTCAAAATAATTTTCGGCAATTTCTTCCACGAAAGAATCTTCCGGATCATTTTTATATTGCTTAAGTTCTTCAATGATAACCAGCTTTTCAGAATCAAATTCCTGCTGCTTGAAATCGGCTTTAAGTGCAAGCTGGCTGATGATTTCCATACCTTCCTGTAAAAACCTGGAGGGTAAAGTTATATAAAAACAGGTTATGTCATATTCTGTGAAGGCATTGATCGTTCCTCCCAGAACGGTAACCTGTTCCATGATGGAATTCCGGGGGAATTTTTCTGTGGATTTGAAGACAAGATGTTCAGTAAAATGCGAAAATCCAGCTTCGTTCTTTTCTTCCCAGGATGAACCGATCCTGACATAAAACTGCAGACAGACCAGGGGATTGCTGTTGTCGGTTGCCAAAATTGCTTTAAATTTGTTTTCTAGTACTGTTGAAGTTACATTCATTTGTTTCTCTCTACTTTTCTTTCCACGCTGGCAAATGCATTATGATTATGGATCGATTCCATGTTCTCCGATTCCACATAAAACCAGGCAATTCGCTTATCAGATCGGAGTTTCAGCGTTATCTCGCGAACGATGTCTTCCACAAAAGTTGGATTTTGATAAGCTTTCTCTGTCACATATTTTTCATCCACTCTTTTCAGGAGTGCATAAACTTCGCTGCTGGCTGCAGATTCGATGATCTCGATGATCTCTTCCAACCAGATAAATTCATGATAAATAAGTTTCACTGTAACATTGGAACGCTGACTGTGCGCACCAAAATCACTGATCTCTTTGGAACATGGGCACAAAGTTGTTACCGGTACTTCCACGCCGATCTTCAAACAAAAATCTTCCTGCAAAGAAGCTTCGAAAATACAGTTATAATCCATCAATGAAACAGTTTGTGAAACTGGAGCTGTTTTCTTAATAAAATAAGGAAACGTTAATTTTACATAAGAAGCATCTGCATTCAAAGATGTTTTAAGTTCTTCCAGGAATTCGTGCAGTTTGTGAATGAAATTTTCCTGGTGAAAGTGATTTAACACTTCCAGAAATCTACTCATGTGAGTACCACGATGATTGTGCGGAAGTTCGACGAACATATCTAAATTTGCCACAGTATTCTGGATTTTATTCGCTCTATCTTCCACGCTAATTGGATAACGTACATTCTTCACACCGACTTTGTCTATGGTAATATTTCGATTATCTTGCAAACTTTGAATATCAACTTTATCTTTCATATTTATTCCCTGCTTTTATATTCATCCAGTCCGTTCGATTCATAAATTTCAATTTTTCCTGCATTTTCCACCAGGATCGATGCTTCAATTCCCGGTAAGGAATTCACCAACTGCATAGCGTTTTCAGGCTGCATCAGAAATAATGCTGTGGAATAAGCATCTGCCGTCATTGCCTTGTTGGCAATGATAGTAACTGAAGTTGCATTTCGGCTGGGATAACCTGTATCGGGATCCAGAATATGATGATATCGGATTCCGTCTTTCATGAAAAATCTTTCATAATCCCCAGAAGTTACAATAGATTTATCTTTAATTTTTAGAACACCAATTACTTTGTTACGATCGTCTCGAGGATGCTGAATTCCAATGTTAAGCGGCTTATTCTGGCCAAAAATTCGAATATCTCCTCCGGCATTTATAAAGCCGTTTGTGATGCCCTTTGAATTTAAAAATTGAAAGGTTTTATCAATAATGAAACCTTTTGCCAGGCTGCCCAGATTCAATTTGAAACCGTTTGGTTTTATCAATTTATTTTCAGCGATCTGCAGCTTATCGAAACCAACAAAATTCAGAGCTGTTTTTATGGAATCTTCTGAAGGGATCCACTTCTTATCATAATTCCATAATTCAGATAATCTTCCGATGGAAACATCATATTTGCCACTTGTTTCTTTATAAATCTTAGAAGAAAGATCAATTATTTTTTTCAGGTCAGGATTGAGTTTTAATTCAGGTTTCAAGCCTTCATTGAAGTTCCAGATGGTACTTCCTTCTTTATAAAATGAAAGTTTATCTTCCAGATTTTCAATTAGTTTAAATGCACCTTCCAAATAATCAGCTCCATTTATGTCTCTGGTTTCAATATTTATAGTAATTATCGTATCCAGCAGAAATCTGGTTTCAGTAAAATTTCGTACTCTATAAAAATATCGATATAATCCAAATGCGATAACAGCGATCAGAATTATGATATTAATAATATCTTTCTTTTTCATTCGAATCCTTAAATAATGAAAATTCATTAATTTGACTATCACCGTGGCAGAGCCAAGGTGTATTTCGCCAAATTTATTTCAGCAAGCTGAAAATCGAATTTTCATTATTTACCCCTCTCCGGCAACTGCCGGTTCTCCCCTCAAACAGGGGAGAAAATTTGGAAAACCCCAACGCAAGCGTCGAGGAATTCTTAGATTAAATTTTCATATTAATTTAACTTACTAATTATTATTTAGTTACAAAAGTTTGAAGTACAACTTATTTGTCAAATATGTTGAACAGAATAAAAAAAAAGAGGATGCGTTGAACATCCTCTTTTTTATAATTTTCGTAGTTATTTCATCAGGACCTGTCCCATGAAATCCCAAAGGGCTATTTCATTAGGATCATCTTCTTAGTTTCAGAAAAATCTCCTGATGATATTTTGTAGAAATAAATTCCTGACGCCTGGTCAGAAGCATTCCAAACATAGGAATGATTTCCCGAACTGAATTCCTGAGTATGAATCACCTGTCCTTTCAAGTTGAAGATTTCCAGTTTCGCAAACGGGGAGGTTTGCGTTACACTGAATTCAATTGTGGTTTGCGGATTGAAGGGATTGGGGTAATTCGTGATATTAAACTTTGGTGGAATTAAATTGTTGCCATTGGGTAGATTACTATTAATTTCTGCAACAAAAATATCTTCCTGGCCATTACTTGTAAGTTGTATGGAACCAAAATTTGCTGTACCGGCAAAGTTACCAGTTATGTAGCTATCGAATCCGCTGTCCAAGGCAATACCTCTACCAATGTCTTTGTCCCATTGAGCTGATCCGCCAGCAGAAACTACCCACTCCCAGTTGCCATCACTATCTACTTTTCCTACCACAATATCATGATAACCTGCACCAGTAAGTGTGTAACTACCAAAAGTAGCCGAATCTCCATAAAAACTACCGATGACAAAACTTGCACCGGAAGCATCTATCGCAATATCTCGACCGATATCTCCAATATCACCACCTCCGTTAACGGCCCATTGCCAGGTTCCGCTATTATCGATCTTTGCCACAAAGATATCATGACTGCCATTAGTTGGTATCGTATGGTTTCCGAAAGTAGCTCCAGCCTGGAAGTTTCCTGTTACATAACAATTTCCATTTTCATCTACAGCAATTCCATTCCCAGTGTCACCAGAACTTACACCTCCAGCATCACTTGCCCATTGCCAGGTTCCAGAAGCATCCAGCTTAGCTACAAAGATATCGTCAAGCAGATCAGGATTTTCGAGTGTGTTTGTCCCAAAAGTAGCAGTTTCACAGAAAGAACCTGTAACATAAGAATTACCGTTTACATCTGCAGTTATCGCCATTCCCAAATCGAACCCGACTCCACCGGCAACACTTGCCCATTGCCAACTTCCACTGGAACTGATCTTAGCTGCAAAGATATCCAAGTCACCATAGCTTGTAATTGAACTTGAACCAAAATTTGCCGTATCACTGAAGGTACCGGTTACACAGACATCGCCACTATTATCAACTGTAAGCGAATTTCCAACATCATCATAAGAATTACTGCCGCTGCCAGCATTTGATACCCAGAGCCAGTTTCCATCAGTATCCAGCTTTGCAACGAAAATATCACTCCAACCTGCTGCCGAAATTGAATTTGAACCGAAACTTGCTGTTTCCATAAAATATCCAGTGATGTAAACATTTCCATCACTGTCTACAGCGATATCATAACCTTCGTCATTATTGCCACTTCCTGCATTTAATGCCCATTGCCATTCACCTGAACTATTCATTTTTGCTACAAAAATATCCAGCCAACCATTACTCGTGATTGAATGCGATCCAAAATCTACAGTAGAAAAGAAACTGCCAATTACGTAAATGTTACCTGATGCATCCAGGGCAATAGCATTTCCATTATCATCATTATCGCTACCAGCTGCATCTGCCCATTGCCAATCCGGAATTTGAGCAGATAAAGAAATTAATGCTAAAGTAAAAACAAAAATTAAAACTCTCTTTTTCATACTTACCCTCCTGAATATGAATTTGGTTCAGAGTATTTAATTTTAAAAAATATTGTCAAATGAAAAAAGGTTCACGCATCCCTCGAAAAATATTTATTTTTCAGTAATCAAGAAAAAAACATGGTAATTTCATTTTTTCCAAGCCCATGCATTTTTAACCTGTGAAATCAATTTAATTTCACTGGGTTATTCATAAAAAAAAACAGGCAAAGCCTTTCTTAGTAAGCATTTCGATGTTTTTTTATTTGTGTAAACGGTTGAAACCGTTGTCCGATATATTCTCGCATCAGATTCCCACGACTAAAGTCATGGGCTGGTTAATATTACCTCAATCATTTTCAGCCCACGATTTCAATCGTGGGTTCTGTGAAACCACAAAAATTATATTCAACCATTTTAATGGTTTCCAGATGAGGTAAACGGTTGAAACCGTTGTCCGATATATTTCTCGCATCATATTCCCACGAATGAATTCGTGGGCTATACTGGATTCGATTTTGGCGAGCAGATTAGTAATATTTTCATTATTCACCCCTCTCCGGCAACAGCCGGATCTCCCCTCAAACAGGGGAGAAAATTTGGAAAACCCCGATGCAGAGCAGCGAGATTTTTTTTCGATTAAATTAGGTTTACACCCTCCAAATTTTTCGGGGGATGGGTGAAATAAAACAGGCTCAAGCAAAATGCCTGAGCCTGTTTTCTATCTTATTTCAGGGATAAATTCTATTTCATTAAGACCTGTCCCATGAAATCCCAAAGGGCTATTTCATTAGGATCATCTTCTTAGTTTCAGAAAAATCTCCTGATGATATTTTGTAGAAATAAATTCCTGATGCCTGGTCAGTAGCATTCCAAACATAGGAATGATTTCCCGAACTGAATTCCTGAGTATGAATCACCTGTCCTTTTAAGTTGAAGATTTCCAGTTTCCCAAACGGGGAGGTTTGCGTTACACTGAATTCTATTGTGGTTTGCGGATTGAAGGGATTGGGATAATTTCTAATACATGAAATTGGTTCAACCAGATTTGGGTTGGTTCCGGATGGACCGTAAGTGTAGATGTATCTTTCGTCATCCTGCCAGGTAGAGCCATCCCAGATAAAACGATCTACTTGCTGGGGAAGATCGTCATTATTATAGGTTACCTGCTCCAGTCCAGCATTTATCCAGCCACCGTTGATCCAGTCTTCTTCCAATCGTTCAGTATGTTCATAACGCGGATAAGTGTATGAAAATCTTTCAGAATTCTCGAAAGCAGAGCCATTCCACATTTGTACAATTTCTACTGATGGTCGGGTGTTGCTGAGCATGGTGAATGTTTCGAAATATTCATTTATCCAAGAAGAATTATCCGTATCCCACCACTGATCTAAAACAGTATCCAGAAGTCCGTTATCGTAAGTGAATGTGTATTTCTGCTGATTTACCCAAGCTGTTAGGTCTTCTTCCCATTCCTGATATTCAGCTAATGTGAGTTCTCCAGAAGTATATGTGTAATCTGCCTGTTCCTGATTCATATAACTTCCTGCTCCGTAATCGCCTTCCAGAAAATAATGATCCAGCCAGTCATTTCCATACGTATAAATCTCATGAGAACCTGCTACAGTTCCTGTTCCAAAATCTACATCCATCCACAGTTCGGTAACACGATCTTGTGCATCATACAAAATTTCGTAATAGAAATAAGCTACTGTATATCCGGGACCATAAAAATACTGATCATAACCTGAAACTCGACCTTCCCCATCATAATAAAAATCCCATTGCATTGCATCCTGCCATTCAGTTCCATCCCAAATTTCTACCAACATGTTCGTGCATCCAAAGTCTCTTGTATTCATCGTTAAAGCATAAGTCATTGGAAAATAATTGCGATGAACATAGGGAATGCTGCGATTATTCTGACACAATTCTGCGAGAAGTCTTTTTGCCGTAGCTTCGACTTCGTTTTGAATAGTTGCGGATAAAGTTACCGCTAAAACTAACAATACAAATAAAATAACTGCTTTTTTCATATCACCTCCTATAAAATGAATTCGAATCAACTTTTGAATTTTTTAAAATTTATGTCAAATAAAATAAAACAGGCCAGGCATTTCCCGAAAAATATTCTTTTCACAAACAATAATGGGTAACATGAATTGTTGTATATCCAAGCCCATGCATTTTTAATCTGTGAAATCAATTCAATTTCACTGAGTTATTCATGGGAATATATCAACATAACATCTTTCATATCAACCATTTTAATGGTTTCCAGATTAGGTAAACAATTGAAACCGTTGTCCGATATTTTTCTCACATCAACATCCCCACGACTAAAGTTTTGGGCTGGTTAATATTACCTCAACCATTTTCAGCCCACGATTTCAATCGTGGGTTCTGTGAAACCACAAAAATTATATTCAACCATTTTAATGGTTTCCAGTTTAGGTAAACAATTGAAACCGTTGTCCGATATATTCTCGTATCAAGATTCCCACGAATAAATTCGTGGGCAATACTGGATTCGATTTTGGCGGGTAGATTAGTAATAATTTCATTCTTTACCCCTCTCCGGCATCAGCCGGATCTCCCCTCAAACAGGGGAGAAAATTTGGAAAACCCCGATGCAGAGCAGCGAGGATTTTTTCGATTAAATCAGGTTTACACCCTCCAAATTTTTCGGGGGATGGGTGAAATAAAACAGGCTCAAGCAAAATGCCTGAGCCTGTTTTCTATCTATTTCAGGGATAAATTCTATTTCATTAGGACCTGTCCCATGAAATCCCAAAGGGCTATTTCATTAGGATCATCTTCTTTGTTTCGTAATAAGAAGCTGTCTTAAGTGTATAGAAATAAACTCCTGATGCTTGTTTTGCAGCATTCCAGTTGTAGGTGTGGAAGCCAGCTGTAAATTCTCTATCAAGAACTTTCTGACCAAGAATATTGAATATTGTCAGTCTTCCGGATTCTCCTTCTTTGATGTCGAACTTAATCGTTGTGGTTGGATTGAAGGGATTCGGATAATTGGAATTAAGCATAGTTGCATCTGGAAGATCAGGAATGATATTAGGTTCTTCTTCAATTTCTACCAGAACGGATACCGGTCCGAAGATCTCAATATCTCCACTGATACTGATACTTTCCAGCCAGTAGTAGTATGTTTCATCTTCTACCAGATCATAAACATCCTGGTAAGTATAATTTGTAACTGAAGAAGTTGTTCCCTGACCAGGAATCATATCTACATTACAAAGATTTACATCTTCTTCTTCCCAGCCGGTTTCAATATCACTGCGATATACATTCCAGCCCAGGTTTTCTGTTTCAGATTGTGTAGTCCAGTTGATATGAGGAATACCTTCGTAACAGATACCTGTGAATTCGGTAAGTGTAACAGGAAGTGTACTTTCATCACCATCACCGATTACCCAGTCAGATAATTCAGCTGTTGTAAACTCGATCCAATAGGAGGGTGCACTGAAATCCCAATCATCTACCGGATGTGCAACCCAGCCGCTGCCATGATTTACAACTAATTCTGGATCGCCGCTGGTAGGAATTGTGGGAACGGGATAATCCCATTCAATTCTGATCGTGATAGGATCGGTAATAGTACCAACGGTTTCAATAACAAATGCAATATCCAGAGCATTATCCGGGAATGGTACACCCGTAATATCAGGTGTAACCTGCTGTACAGTGATTGGATCGGAAGGAGGTGTTCCACCTGGGGTCGGAGTTACTGTTACAGAGCTTCCAGCTCCAGAGCCGCCGTTTCCAGTTGTTCCGCCATTGATATTTGTAGTTCCGCCTGCTGGTGGAATTGGAGGTGCAGGTGGCGGGCCTTGATCGAATGTGG